>JAVEEH010000153.1 GCA_030840545.1 Frankiaceae bacterium
CGACTGTTCGAAGTCCCGCATCGCGACGGCTCGCTCGTGCTGGCGACGCACGACCCTGAGGTGGCCGAACGCTGCGACCACGTGGTCGTGCTCCGTGCGCATGCCTGACCTGAGAGCCGCACCCGCACGCATGACCGTTCCTACTCGCGGGTAACATAGCCCGCGTCGGAGTAGCGGGACGCGCCATGCGACCCTTCGTGGACCACATTTCAGGGAGGTCGGCCGCCGGCCATGAACATCGTCGTCTGCGTCAAACAGGTCCCGGACACCTGGGCCGAGAAGAAGCTCAGCCCGGATGACAAGACCGTCGACCGCGTCGGTGTCGACGGCGTGATGAACGAGCTCGACGAGTACGCCGTCGAAGAGGCGCTGCGCATCAAGGAGGCCTTGTCCGCGCAGGGGGGCGGCGGTGAGGTCACCGTGCTGACGATGGGTCCGGACAAGTCCGTCGAGACCATCCGCAAAGCGTTGTCGATGGGCGCGGACAAGGCCGTGCACCTCGTCGACCCGGCGTTGCACGGGTCCGACGCGCTGGCCACGTCCTACGCGCTGTCGAAGGCACTCGGCACGATCGAGCACGACCTGGTGATCCTCGGCGTCGAGTCGACCGACGCGCGCATGAGCGTGCTGCCGGCGATGCTCGCCGAGCGACTCGGGGCCTCGCAGCTGACGTTTGCGCGCAAGGTCGAGGTCGGCACCGGCACGGTGAAGATCGAGCGGCAGACCGACAGCGGCTACGACGTCGTCGAAGCGCCCATCCCCGCAGTCGTGAGCGTCGTCGAGAAGATCAACGAGCCGCGCTACCCGTCGTTCAAGGGCATCATGGCGGCGAAGAAGAAGCCGCTGACGACCCTCACGCTGGCCGACGCGGGCATCGAGGCCGACAACGTCGGTTTCGCCGGCTCCGGCACCGAGGTGACGGACTTCGCCGCGCGACCGCCCAAGCAGGCGGGTCAGATCGTCAAGGACGAGGGCGACGGCGGCAGCAAGCTCGCCGACTTCCTCGCCCAGCAAAAGTTCATCTAGAAGAAGTTCATCTGAGAGGCAAGCGATGGCTGAGGTTCTCGTTCTCGTCGAGCACGTCGACGGGGCGCCCAAGAAAGTGACCTACGAGCTGCTCACTCTCGCCCGTTCGCTGGGCGAGCCGTCAGCAGTCTTCATCGGCAACGGTTTCGACAACGCCAAGGACAAGCTGGCCGAATATGGCGCTGCCAAGATCTACGTCGCCGGTGACGGTGACCTCGACGGCTATCTCGTCGCGCCGAAGGCCGAGGTGCTCGCGCAGATCGTCGCCTCGGCTTCGCCCGCGGCAGTGCTGATCCCGAGCAGCCCCGAGGGCAAGGAGATCGCCGGCCGGCTTGCGGTCAAGACCGACTCCGGTGTCATCACCGACGCGGTGGGCATCACCGACGGGTTCGTCGCGCAGCAGAGCATCTTCGGTGGTGCGATCAACGTGCAGGCAAAGGTGGGCAAGGGCACGCCCATCATCACGGTGCGACCCAACTCGACACCGCCCGAGCCCGCGCCGGGCCAGCCGACCGAGGAGCAGGTCAGCGTCTCGCTGTCCGATGCTGCCACCAAGGCCAAGATCCTCGACCGGGTCACCGAGAAGAAGGGTGGCCGGCCGGAGCTGACGGAGGCGGCCATCGTCGTCTCCGGTGGCCGCGGGCTCGGAGCGGGCGAGAACTTCTCGCTCATCGAGAAGCTCGCCGACACCCTCGGTGCTGCCGTCGGCGCATCGCGAGCCGCGACGGACGCCGGGTGGTACCCGCACACCAACCAGGTAGGGCAGACCGGCAAGACCGTCTCGCCGCAGCTCTACATGGCCGTGGGCATCTCCGGTGCGATCCAGCATCGGGCCGGCATGCAGACGTCGAAGACGATCGTGGCCATCAACAAGGACCCTGAGGCCCCGATCTTCGAGCTGGTCGACTTCGGCATCGTCGGGGACCTGTTCAACGTCGTGCCACAGCTGACGGAAGAGATCGAAAAGCGCAAGGCCTGACGCACTAGGGTCGGCGCGTGGCAACTGCGTGGGACAAGCACTCGACCAAGGGTCTGGCCAAGTTGCAGGACACCCTGGTCCGCGAGCAGGTGCGGCACGTCCTGGCGCCCTTCTCGCCGTACTGGAAGCAGCGGTTGGCCGAGCTCGGCAAGCCGGCGATGTCGATGAGCAGTGCCAAGGCGGTCGCGACGTTGCCGGCCGCCGGCGAACGTGACGTGAGCCCGCATGGCGACCCGGCGGGCATGGCGGCGTTGGTGGTGCAGGCGACCGAGAGCGGCTTCGCCCTGCACGCGCACGGCCCGACGCTGCGGCGCGCGCTGCGGCTGCGGGCGACGAAGCGCGACGCCTACCGTCGGCTGGTCGATCACGACACGAAGCCGACGGCTTATGCCTGGACCGGGCTCGGCTTCCGCTATCCGGTCGCCTCGACGCGCGGAGACCTCGACGTCATCGCCCGGGCTGGTGCGCGGCTGTGGAAAGTGCTCGGGCTGAGCTCGGACGATGCCTTGCTCAGTGCGTTGCCCGCCGCGGCGACGACGGAGCACACCGCACTGCACTATGCAGCGCTCGCGACCGGCACGCCGGCGCTGTTCCCCGGAGGTGCGCTCGCCGATGTTGCCGCCGCCGCGCGGCTCGCGGCTCCGACGGTCATCGCTGTTGCAGCCGCGAACGCGCCGGCGGTGATCGATGCGATCACCGCCGGTGGCGGGTCGCTCGAACGACTTCGGACGCTGCTCCTCGTGGGTGCGCCTTCCGCCGCGGAGCGGGCTGCGGCTCTGGCCGCGGTCGACGCCACCAGGGTGGCGGTCCTCGCTGTGCACGCACCCGCCGGCGCTCGGGTGATGTGGGGCGAGTGCCGAGAGGCCGGCGCGGACGGCGGCCTGCACACCTATCCCGACCTCGACCTCGTGCAGCTCGTCGACGCCGAAACCGGCGAGCCGGCCGATGCCGGCCCCGCGGAGGTCGTGCTCACCCAGCTCGGCCTGCGTGGCAGTGCGTTGCTGCGGTGGCGCACCGGTGACCTGGCGACCGGTGGCATCGACGCGACCCGGTGTCCGGGTTGCAAGCGCCGGGTGCCGCGGGTGGTCGGAGTCCGGCGACGGGCGCTGGTGCTGGTCAGCGCCGATGGGCGTTCCCTCGACCTCCGGGCACTCGCCGGTGCGTTGGCCGGACGCTCCGAGCTGTCGGACTGGCGGGTCGTCCTCGGCGCCCGCAAGCGCGATGGCCGGGCGCAGGTTGTCGTTCACTTCGCGACGAACGGCGACCCCGGCGAGGCGGCTGTCGCGACCGCCGCCGATGTCCGCGCGGTCGCCGGCATCCTCCCGACGCAGATGGTGGATGCCCAGGGTGCTCTGGCCGGCGTCGTGGGTGAGCCCTTGACAAGGCGGATCCTGCAACGCAGCTGAGTCGACCGTCGGCGCGGCAACGCCGGTTAGGCTGTCCGTGATGGTGTATCTCGATCACGCGGCGACGACTCCGATGTTGCCGCAAGCCGCCGAGGCGATGACCGCGTTGCTGACGCATCCGGGCAACGCGTCCTCCTTGCACGCCGCCGGCCGTCGCGCCAGGCGCGTCGTCGAGGAGTCTCGGGAGACCGTCGCCGCCGCGCTCGGTGCTCGTCCGAGCGAGGTCGTGTTCACCAGCGGCGGCACCGAGAGCGACAACCTTGCCGTCAAGGGATTGTTCTGGGCCCGCAACAACGCCGACCCGCGCCGCCGCCGGGTGCTCGTCAGCGCGGTGGAGCATCACGCCGTCATGGACTCCGCCCTCTGGCTGGCGCAGCGCGAAGGCGCTGTCATCACCTGGCTCCCGGTCGACGAGGCCGGCCGGGTGTCGCCGGACGTCCTGCGCGCTGCGATTGCCGACTCGCCCGACGACGTCGCGCTCGCCACCGTCATGTGGGCCAACAATGAGGTCGGAACCGTGCAGCCGATCGACGAGCTCGCCGCCGTCGCACACGAACACGGTGTGCCGCTGCACACCGATGCCGTGCAGACCGTGGGCCAGCTGCACGTCGACTTCGCCCAGAGCGGCGTCGACGCGATGACGATCTCCGGGCACAAGTTCGGCGGGCCTATCGGGGCCGGTGTCCTGGTGCTCGGCCGCGAGCTCGACTGCGTGCCCGTCCTGCACGGCGGGGGTCAGGAGCGCGACGTCCGGTCCGGCACTCTCGACGTGCCTGCGGTTGCTGCTCTCGCGGTCGCCGTCGAGCTCGCCGTCAAGGAGCAGCCGGTCCGGGCCGAGCGCCTGGCCGCTCTGCGCGATGACCTCATCGTCCGGGTGAGCGCCGAGGTGCCCGGCGCGCGCCTCAACGGTGATGCGGTCCTCGATCCGGCCCATCGGCTGCCCGGCAATGCGCACTTCTCCTTCCCCGGCTGCGAGGGCGACGCACTGCTCATGCTGCTGGACGCGCGCGACATCGAGTGCTCGACGGGCTCGGCCTGCTCGGCCGGAGTCGCCCGGCCGAGCCACGTGTTGCTCGCGATGGGCCACGACGAGGCGCGGGCGCGCGGCTCGCTCCGGTTCTCCCTCGGGCACACGTCCGTGGCCGCCGACGTGGACGCTCTGGCAGCGGCCATCGCACCGGTGGTCGAGCGAGCTCGCTCCGCGGCGGCTGTCCGGTGAAGGTCCTCGCCGCGATGTCCGGCGGCGTCGACTCCGCGGTCGCGGCAGCACGTGCGATCGAGGCGGGGCACGACGTGACCGGCGTCCATCTCGCGCTGTCGCCCTCACCGGCCTCGCATCGCAACGGCGCCCGCGGCTGCTGCTCGCTGGAGGACGCGCGCGACGCCCGCCGTGCCGCCGATGTGCTCGGCATTCCCTTCTATGTGTGGGACGTGGCCGAGCGCTTCGGCCGTGACGTGGTCGACGACTTCGTCGCGGAGTACGCCGCCGGCCGTACGCCGAACCCGTGTGTCCGCTGCAACGAGCGCATCAAGTTTGCCGCTGTGCTGGATCGCGCGCTGGCGCTCGGGTTCGACGCCGTCTGCACCGGCCATTACGCCCGGATCGTCGACGGCACGTTGCATCGCGCAGTTGACGACGCGAAGGACCAGTCCTACGTGCTCGGCGTACTGCGACCCCAGCAGCTCGCGCACGCCATGTTCCCGCTCGGCGAGACGACCAAGGCAGCCGTCCGCGCCGAGGCGGGTGCCCGCGGGCTCGGAGTGGCGACCAAGCCCGACAGCCATGACATCTGCTTCATCCCCGACGGCGACACTGCCGGTTGGCTGGCCGCGCGGCTCGGCGCGCAACCGGGTCCGATCCTCGAGGCAGAGACCGGTGCGGTCGTGGGCCACCATGACGGCGCCTACGCCTTCACCGTCGGTCAGCGTCGTGGACTTGCGCTGTCCCAGCCGGCGGCGGACGGCCGGCCCCGGTATGTGCTCGACATCTCACCGGTCACGCGCACCGTCACCGTCGGCGCCATCGAAGCGCTGGCGGTCGACGCGATCGTTGCGGGACCACCGACGTGGTGTGGAGCGGCGCCCGAGCTGCCGTTTCTCGGACTGGCCCAGCTTCGCGCACACGGCGAGGTCCACGCGTGCACGGCGAGTCTCGACGACGACGCGCTCGTGGTGAGCTTCCACGACCGGCCGAGCGGTGTTGCGCCTGGGCAGACTGCGGTGCTCTATGACGGCACCAGGGTCGTGGGCTCGGCCACGATCGCTCGCACGCTGCCCGAGACACACTGCGCCACCGGCTGACCCCCGATACGCTGACGGGATGGCCCAGCCGAGCGACGACCGCGTCGATCTCACCGAGCTCGACGTCATCACGCGCTACAGCCTCGCAGTGCGATCTGCCACAGCCGATCGTGACGAGCTGATCGCGTCGCTGCGCTCGGACCTGGCCTGGCTGGAAGTCGGTCGGCGGCCACCAGTCACGACGACGCCGGCGCGGCGCAGCCCCGCGCGGAAGACGACAGCGCGCCGCTCTCGCTGATCAGACGACGTGCCGCCAGGCGGGATCGGTCCGCACCTTGTCGCGCAACGCCAGCCAGAACGGATCCTCCAGCGCCATGCCCGTGCCGGGCGCTCCACAGATGTGTGGTCCCGGATCGGCGATGACCGGCAGCGTCGGCACGGCGGTGTGCGGCCGGGCGAAGTCGAGAGCGTGCGCCAGGTTGCGGGCCGCGTGGTCGCGAGGGGCCAGCGACTTCAGCCCGAAGCGCCACTCGACGAACTTCAGGATCGACGTGTGGTCATAGACCTGACGGTCGATCGCCCCTCGCCGCGCGAATGGCGACAGCATGAACGCCGGCACCCGAAATCCTGCTTGCGAGTGGTCGAACTTGTCGGTCGGCTTGTCATCCGGCAGCACCGGCGGCACCACGTGGTCGAAGAACCCGCCCCACTCGTCGTAGGTGATGATGAGCGCCGTCTTGGACCAGTTCGGTGACTTGACGACCGCATCCGCGACTCGGGACAGGAAGGCCTGCCCGCGGTGGATGTCGGCGTGCGGGTGGTCATCGTTCGAACCGCCCTGGCTCTCACCGAGGAAGAACGGGTCGAGGTAGGAGAACGCCGGCAGCTGTCCGGCCGCAGCCTGCGCGAAGAACGTCTCCACCGGTCGCGCGATCGATACGTACTTCGGCCCCCACAGGGCCAGGAACGGCAGGTCGCTGAAGTAATAGGTCGCCGGCACGCCCGCCGCGGCAAGGCGGTCCCAGATCGTCGGCACGGTCGACTCGGTCATCGCGTTGTCGAGCCGGTCGGTGCGCCCGGCGTGGGTGTAGAAGCGGTTGGGATAGGTCGAGGACAGGATCGAGCAGAACCAGTGGTCGAACACCGTCGCCTGCCCGACCAGCGGGCCGTAGAACGGCAGGTCGGCCTTCGTGTAGTAGCCGAGCGCGAAGTCGTCGTTGGCACCCTTGCGGAAGCCGTCCACCTTGCCCTTGTTGAGCTGGACGCGGCCGCCGTCGTAGCTGTGGTCCGGGTCGTTGAAGCCGCAGCCCTGTCGCTCGGTCAGGTGATGGGTCGAGTGCTTGACGCCCTTGTCGTCCTTGAACGACAGGCCGGCCTGCTTGCCGGCTGCGTGCGGCAACCAGCCGAGGTAGTGGTCGAAGGAACGGTTCTCCATCACGACGAGCACGATGTGCTCGATGCCGCTCTGTGCTCCAGTCGGCAAAGGTGCAGCCAACCGGGCGCCGGTGCGGAGGCCGGAGGCGCCAGCCCGGGTCGCAGCCGCGCCGGCCGCAGTCGCGGCCGTTCCCACCAGGAGCTGTCGTCGCGTCAGCGGGGACATGCTCAACCCACCTTCGGCGAGGTCGGGCAGGAGGAGAACACGTCCGGCCCGAACGGCGCCAGCCCGGCGGCCGCTGCATAGCCGAGGTGGCCCTTGCCGTCGGTGCCGCCGGTCTTGATGCCGAACAGGTCTTCGAGGCTGCGCAGCAACGAGTAGTGGTTGTAAGGCGTCGCGTCCTGCTTGCCCTTCGCGACGCAGCGACCGATCACCAGCGTTCCGACGCGGCCACCACCTGGGCCATAGATGCCGGGCATCGGGTCGGTGGCGCCGGGTTGCTCGCCACAGCAGCTGGAAGCGTCGTCCTGCACCGCCGATTCGTCCGTCGTGATGATCAGCAACCCGTCCTTGCCGAACGCCGGCGACTGTTCGATGCGCGGCACCCACACCGACAGGAAGTGGTCCACCGACACGAGCCCCCCGGCGTTGGACCCGGTCGCGTCCTTGCCTTTGCACGGCCCGTCGTGACCGTCGTTGCAGAGGTTGGGGGTGATGAACGAGAGGTTCGCGGTCCGGGACGGCTTGCGCAGGTCGCCCGCCAACGTGGTGAGCGGCGTCACGTTGCGCTTGCAGGCGCCGCTGTCGATCAGCGAGTGGAAGTAGACGAACGGGTTGTGCCGGGCGGCGTACTGGTCGGTAGCGGAGGCCGACTGGGTGCCGTCCTGTGTGCCGACACCGGCTGAGCTGCCGGGTTGCCCGCACGCCTTCGGCTCGCGGCTGGCGACGTTGCCCATGTCTTCCATGTAGCCGTGCCAGCTCAGGTGCGCGGCACTCATCTGGTCGGCGAGCGTCTTCACGCCACTCGGGTAGACGCAACCGGCACCGACCGCCTGCCCGTTGCCGCGTGGGTCGAGCACCGCGGGCGACGGCTGGAAGTCGGTGTAGACGTTGCAGTCGCTCGACGTCGCGGGGTTGGGTGCCTGGCCCGAGACCATGGCCACGTAGTTGTCCAGCGAGACGTGCCCGATCCCGTGGTACTGGGTCAGCAAGGTCCCCTGCTTCTGCAGGATCTTGCCGAGCCAGGGGTTCTTGTTCGTCTCGTACGACGCGGCGTAGTCCTCGTTCTCGAGCACGATGACGAAGACGTGACGGATCCCCGTGGCCGGGCCGGCCGGCGCCGCGACCGTCTTGGGCGCCGTCGGCGTCGTGCCGGCCAGGGCGGGCAGGGCGGCGATCGACGCGGCCGCGAGGGCGGCGGCGAGGGCGGCAGACATGTTGCGGTGCACGGTGGGGACCTTCCCGCGGGGGACCGGACTCACCTGAGGTATTCGCGCCGCGCCTCCTACCTCCTTGCGGCCGAGCCGGAAACGCACGGTGAATTCAGGGCGTCCGGAGCGTCGCCCCGCCCGACTAGGCTCGGTCTCGTGACCGCCGGCGCCGTTCCCACGGGTGTCGCCACCGCCATCGGGTCGCTGCCGGGCGAGGACATCGACGCCGCCGTCGCGCTCGTCTTCGAGGCCCTTCCGGACCTCCCGCACCTGCCTGAGCTGCCGGCCCGCGGTCCCGGCGCCGACATGATCGGCCGCACCGCGGCTGCGCTGGCCGACCTGCATGTCGACCTGCAGCCGGCCGGCTGGCGGCTGGTGCCGCGGATCGGCCTCGACGAGCGCCGCGCCGGGGCGCTGCTCGAGCGCGACCTCGACGCGCTGGTGCCGGTGGCACCGGGCTTCAACGGGTCGTTCAAGGTGCAGCTGGCCGGCCCGTGGACGCTGGCGGCCGCCCTGGAGCTGCCCCGTGGCGGCAAGGTCGTCGGTGACCCCGGTGCGGTCCGTGACGTGGCCGACGCCCTGGCCGAGACGGTGCGCACGCATCTCGAGGACGTCGCCCGCCGGCTGCCCGACGCCCACCTCGTGCTCCAGCTGGACGAGCCGTTCCTGCCGGCCGTGCTCGCCGGTGCCGTGCCGACGGGCAGCGGCATGGGGCAGCTGCGGGCGGTCGAGGAGAGCGAGGCGGGGGCGGCCTTGCGGCGCCTCGTCGAGGCGGCCGCAGTGCCGGTCGTCGTGCACTGCTGTGCGCCCGACGTCCCGTTCGGGCTGCTGCACGACGCCGCAGCGACTGCCGTCTCGTTCGACCTCGGGGCCACCCAGGCGGCCGGGCGGCTCGACCTCGACGACCTCGGCGAACGCGTCGACCGGGGCCTCGTGCTCTGGCTCGGCGTCGTACCGACGCTCGGCCCCGGGGTTCCGCCGACGGTTCGGCAGGTCCTGGCGCCGGTGCGCGACCTCTGGCAGCGGCTCGGGTTCGACGCCGGACAACTGGGTCGCAGCATCGCGCTGACGCCCGCCTGCGGTCTCGCCGGTGCCTCCGAGGGCTGGGCGCGCACGGCACTGCGGCTGGTGGCCCAAGCCGCTCGGACCCTGGCCGAGGCGCCCGAGGACATCCGCACATGACCGGCGCCCTGGATCCGGCCGGCATCCCGGTCGACGCGCGCCAACGCCACGGCGAGCTGTCGCACGAGCTCGAGGATCTCGCCTACCGCTACTACGTCCTCGCGCAGCCGACGGTGGCCGACGCGGACTACGACGCGAAGATGCGCGAGCTGTCGGACATCGAGGAGGCGTGGCCGGCCCTGCGCACCCCGGACTCACCGACCCAGAAGGTCATGGAGTCGCTGTCGACCGACTTCGCCCCGGCGACGCATCTGGAGCGGATGCTCTCGCTGGACAACGTCTTCGTCGACGAGGAGTTCGCGGCCTGGGCCGTGCGGGCCACCCGTGAAGTCGAGGTGCCGGCCTGGCTGTGCGAGCTCAAGATCGACGGTCTCGCGGTGGACCTCGTCTATGACAACGGCCGGCTGGTGCGTGCGGCGACGCGCGGCGACGGGATCACCGGCGAGGACGTGACACTCAACGTCCGGACGATCGAGTCGGTGCCGTCACGCCTGCGCGGCGACGCGGCGCCCGAGCTGCTCGAGGTCCGCGGCGAGGTCTTCCTGCCGACCGCCGCGTTCGCGCAGCTCAACGAGCGACTGGTCGCCGACGGCCGGGCGCCGTTCGCCAACCCGCGCAACGCGGCGGCCGGTTCGCTGCGGCAGAAGGACCCTCGCGTCACGGCCACCCGGCCGTTGGCGATGACGGTGCACGGCCTCGGTGAGCGCCGCGGGTTCGACGTGCCGTCCCAGTCCGCGGCCTACGAGCGGCTCGGTGAGCTCGGCCTGCCGGTCTCGCGCCGCTATGAGGTCGTCGACTCGACCGAAGGGGTGCAGCGTTACGTCGCGCACTGGGGCGAGCATCGCCATGACGTCGAGCACGACATCGACGGCGTGGTCATCAAGGTCGACGACCTGGCGCTGCAGGGCCGGCTCGGCTCGACGTCGAAGTCGCCGCGCTGGGCGGTGGCCTGGAAGTATCCGCCGGAAGAGGTCACCACCAAGCTCAACAACATCTTCGTCAACGTCGGCCGCACCGGGCGCGTGACGCCGTTCGCATCACTCGAGCCGGTGCATGTCGGTGGTGTCACCGTCAGCACCGCGACGCTGCACAACGAGGACGAGGTCAAACGCAAGGGCGTGCTCATCGGCGACACCGTCGTCGTACGCCGGGCCGGTGATGTGATCCCGGAGGTGGTCGGGCCCGTCGCCGCGCTCCGGGACGGCACCGAGAAGAAGTTCCGCATGCCCAAGAAGTGCCCCGAGTGCGGCACGCCGCTGGTGCGGCCCGAGGGGGAGGCCGACACCCGCTGCCCCAACACCGTCGGCTGCCCTGCGCAGCGGCGGGAGGCGGTGTTCCACTTCGCCGGCCGGGGTGCGCTCGACATCGACGGACTCGGCTACGAGACCGCGACCGTGCTGCTCGAGCACGACCGGCTGCACGACGTCGGCGACATCTTCCATCTGACCGCCGAGTCCTTTGCCGGCCTGCGTGGCTTCGGTCCGAAGAAGATTCAGCAGATCCTCGCCGGGCTCGAGGCGGCCCGCCATCGGCCGCTGTGGCGCCTGCTCGTGGGGCTCTCGATCCGCCACGTCGGCCCGACCGCGGCGCAGGCGCTGGCGCGCGAACTCCGGTCGATCGACGCCATCATGACCGCGCCCGTCGAGGACCTCGCGGCGGTGGACGGTGTCGGTCCGACGATCGCCACAGCCGTCGCGGAATGGTTCGGCGACGAACGCAACCGTGCGGTCGTCGAACGCATCCGGGCGGGCGGCGCCCAGGTCGCCGAGGAAGGACCCGCCGGCGGTCCGGGGCCGCTCGACGGGATGAGCCTTGTGGTCACCGGCACCCTGCCCGGCTTCAGCCGGGACGCCGCCACCGCTGCGATTCAGGAGCGCGGAGGCAAAGTTGTCGGCTCCGTCAGCAAGAAGACGTCCTACGTCGTCGTCGGAGACTCACCCGGGAGCAAGTACGACAAAGCGGTGCAGCTCGGCGTGCCGATCCTGGACGAAGCGGGCTTTCGGGCGCTGCTCGACCAGGGCCCGACGGCAGGCGCCGCCGCCGAGGGCTAGTCAGCGCCATCTGATCGGCTCTCAAGAACGGGCCGATCCGGCCGATAAACCGCCAGGGCCCCGCTCCGACTTCCCCTACCCCGGAGGTGACATGCCCAGCGACGACGAGGCGCGCAATCTTGCCCCGCGCAACAGCGCCTTCTGGGTCTATCTGTCGCTGACGGCGGCCGCGGGCCTGACTCTGATCGTGGCCGCGCTCACCCGGCTCAGCGGTCATGACTTCCTGCTCATGGGCGGGTCTTTCGTCGCCGTCGCGGTGCTTCTCGTCCTCGGCGAGCTGCGGCCGTTGATGACGGCGGGGTCGCCCGACGCCAACGGTGTGAGCATCTCCACTGCTTTCGTCTTTGCCCTGCTCATCCACTGGGGTCTCGGCGTCGCCCTGCTGATGATGACCGTCGCAACGATCCTGGCTGACGCGGTCAGGCAGAAGGCCCCCTGGCGCACGGCGTTCAACGTGGGCCAGTACGCCCTGTCCTTCGCCGCCGCCTGGTCGGTGCTGCTGATCTTCGGCCACCACCCCAGCCCGCAGCACCCGTTGACCGTCACCGGCGGCGTCCTGCCGGCCATCGTGCTGTCAGGGGTTGTCTACTTCGTCCTCAACAACGCGTTCGTGTCACAGGCGTTGGCCCTGCGCAACCACTCCGGGTTGCGGGAGGAGTTCTTCTGCAACTGGGGCTACCAGATCGGGTCCACCGGCGCGTTGATCGGCCTGGCGCCGATCGTCGTGATCGTGATGGAGCGCGGTCCGGCGCTCGTCCCGTTGCTGCTGCTCCCGCTGTTCGCCGTCTATGCGACCGCGGCGCTGTCCCTGGAACGCGAGCGGCAAGCCCTGCACGACATGCTCACCGGCCTGCCCAACCGCAAGCTGCTGTTCCAGCGCGCGCGAGCGGCGATCGACAACGCCACGGCCGAAGGCAGCCAGGTCGCACTCTTCCTGCTCGACCTCGACCGGTTCAAAGAGATCAACGACACGTTGGGTCACCAGGTCGGAGACGCGCTGTTGGAACGGGTCGGGCGACGGCTCGCCTCGACCGTTCGGCCCGAGGACATGGTCGCGCGCCTTGGTGGCGACGAGTTCGCGATCCTCGTCGAAGGCCTCGACGACCCCCGGGTCGCCATGGACCTGGCCGAGCTCGTGCGATCGGCGCTCGGCGCGCCCTTCCGCGCCGACGGGATGTCGTTCGAGATCGAGGGTTCGATCGGCGTCGCCATCCACCCGGAGCACGGCGCTGACTTCGAGACCCTGCTGCAGCGCGCCGACGTCGCGATGTACGTCGCCAAGGACCGCAACACCGGCATCGAGGTCTACTCGGCCGAGACCGACCGGCACTCGACGCTGCGCCTGGGCATGCTCGCCGAGCTGCGCGCGGCCCTGGACAACCACGAGCTCGAGCTGCACTACCAGCCGAAGGCCGACCTGCGCACTGGCGACGTCATGGGCGTCGAGGCACTGCTGCGCTGGCGCCACGCCGAACGCGGCATGGTCCCGCCGG
The DNA here is from genome assembly GCA_030840545.1 of Frankiaceae bacterium. Taxonomy (GTDB): domain Bacteria; phylum Actinomycetota; class Actinomycetes; order JAFAQI01; family JAFAQI01; genus JAFAQI01. The sequence continues at coordinate 13,184 of JAVEEH010000153.1, forward strand.
ACGAGTTCATCCCGCTCGCCGAGCAGACCGGCCTGATGCGCCACATCACACAGTTCGTGGTCGACGAGGCATTGCGCCAGCTGTCGCTGTGGTGGAAGTCCGGGTTGCGGGTGCAGGTCGCCGTCAACGTGTGCGCCCGGGACCTCTACGACCGCGACTTCGCGGCCTTCCTGCGCAGCCGCCTGGACCATCATGGTGTGCCGCCGCGGGCATTGATGATTGAGGTCACCGAGAGCGTCCTCATGGCCGACCCGGCGCGGGCAGCGAGCACGTTGCTCTCGCTCGCCGACCTCGGAGTCGGCGTCTCGCTCGACGACTTCGGCACCGGTTACTCCTCGCTCGTGCACCTCAAACGGCTGCCGGTCAGCGAGGTCAAGATCGACCGCTCGTTCGTCATGCGGATGGACGTGCACGACGACGACGCGGCGATCGTCCGTTCGATCATCGAGCTGGCCACCGCTCTCGGCCTGCGGGTCGTCGCCGAAGGCGTCGAGACCCGCGAGTCGTGGGACCGCCTCGCGGTCTACGGGTGTGACGCCGCCCAGGGCTGGTATCTCGCAAAGGCGTTGCCCGCCGCCGAGGTGACGAAATGGATGGCGGAGTACGGACGCAACGCGGCCGGACTGCGCGCGGTGGGCATCGAAGAGCGCCGTAGCGCGCTGGCCTGAGCCACCCCACCTAGGATGGCCGGCATGTCCGGCGCAGAGGCATCGATCACCCGCGAGGACGTCGCGCATCTCGCCCGGCTGGCCCGGATCGCCATGACCGACGCCGAGCTCGACCACCTCGCCGAGCGGCTCGGCGTGATCCTCGGCGCCGTCGCGCGCGTGCAGGAGGTCGCTGCGGACGACATCCCGCCGACGTCGCACGCCGTACCTCTCACCAACATCTTCCGGGCCGACGAACCACAGCCGACCCTCGGTTCCGCGGCCGCGTTGGCTGCCGCGCCTGCGGCCGAGGACGGGCGGTTCCGGGTGCCGCAGATCCTCGGCGAACCCCAGTGAGCGAGCTCGTCCGCCTCAGCGCCGCGGAGACCGCCGCACGCATCGCCGCCCGGGACGTCTCAGCCGTCGAGGTCGCGCAGGCGCACCTCGACCGCGTGGATGCGGTCGACGGCAAGGTGCATGCGTTCCTGCACCTCGACAGTGCGGGCGCGCTGGCCCAGGCCCGGCGGGTGGACGCCGGTGAGCTGACCGGACCGCTGGCGGGCGTTCCGCTCGCGCTCAAGGACGTCATCGTCACCAAGGGCCTGCCGACCACCGCCGGGTCGCGCATCCTCGAGGGCTGGGTGCCGCCGTACGACGCGACCATCGTGGAGCGGATGCGCGCCGCCGGGATCGTCGTGCTCGGCAAGACCAACATGGACGAGTTCGCGATGGGGTCGTCGACCGAGCACTCGGCATTCGGGCCATCGCACAACCCCTGGGACCTCAGCCGCACCCCGGGTGGTTCCGGAGGCGGCTCAAGTGCCGCCGTCGCGTCCTTCCAGGCCCCACTCGGCATCGGCACCGACACCGGCGGGTCGATCCGCCAGCCAGCCGCCGTCACCGGCACCGTCGGCGCGAAACCGACCTACGGAGGGGTGTCGCGCTATGGGCTGATCGCCTTCTCGTCGTCCCTGGACCAGGCCGGTCCGTGCGCGCGCACCGTCCTCGACGCGGCGTTGCTGCACGCGGTGATCGCGGGCCACGACCCGCGTGATTCCACGTCGATCGACGCGCCGGTGCCCGACATCGTCTCCGCGGCCCGGTCGGCCGAGATCACGGGCATGCGGGTGGGAGTCGTCGCCCAGTTCAAGGGCGAAGGCTATGCGCCTGGCGTGCTCGCGCGCTTCGACGAGGCGGTGGCCACGCTCGAGAAGCTCGGCGCCGAGATCGTCGAGGTCTCGTGCCCGCACTTCGACTACGCGCTGCCGGCCTACTACCTGATCGCACCGTCGGAGGCCTCGAGCAACCTCGCGCGCTACGACGCGATGCGTTACGGGCTGCGGGTGGGCGACGACGGCGTGGCCGGGGCCGAAGAGGTCATGGCGCTGACCAGGGAGGCGGGTTTCGGCGACGAGGTCAAGCGGCGCATCATCCTGGGCACCTACGCGCTGTCTGCCGGCTACTACGACGCCTACTACGGGCAGGCGCAGAAAGTGCGGACGCTGATCGCACGCGACTTCTCGGCGGCTTTCGAGCAGGTCGACGTACTCGTCTCACCGACGACGCCGACCACCGCGTTCACGCTGGGGGAGCGGGTCGACGACCCGATGGCCATGTACCTCGCCGACCTCTGCACGATCCCGTCCAACCTCTACGGCGGGCCGGCCCTGTCGGTGCCGTGCGGGCTGTCACCGGACGACGGCCTACCGGTCGGGTTCCAGGTGATGGCACCGGTCCAGGCGGACGAGCGGATGTACCGGTTGGCGGCCGCCGTCGAGGTCGCCCTCGGCACCGATCGCTTGCTCGAGCAGGCGCCGGAGCTCTGACGCCGGCGCCGTCGCTCAGGTGTTCGGCTCGGTCTGCCGAGCGCTCGGCGGGATGATCGGTGTAGGCGCGACGGCGGGCTTCGCCTTCTTGTCCTTCTTCGGCTTGCGTACCTCGCGCTTTGCTTTGTCCTTGCTGCCCATGGGCTCACCGTAACGTGCCCCGGGCGATGCGTCAGCAGCTGCTGGAGTAGGTGCAGTCGTTGAAGCCGTCGAACTGCGCGTCCGGGTTCGACGGCGTTGCGACGACGCTGCCGTTGGTCGCGACGAGCTGGATCCGCTCGGCCGGCTTCAGCGCAGCGTTGGCACCGTTGGCTGTCGCCAGGTCGAAGTGCACCGAGCCCAGGTTGGGCATGGCGCTCAGCCCGGCGCCGCCGGTGCCGAAGGTCAGCGGGGTCTCCTCGATCCACTCGGCGCTGCCGTACGTCGAGGAATAGGGCACGGTCGTGGACCAGCTCCCACCGGTCGTGAAGTTCCGGAGGACGATCTTCCACACTCCGGGCACCTTCTCGACGATGCTGGCGAACATGGCGTCGCCGGCGTGCACCGCCAACGGCGTCGACAGCGACGGAGCGGGGATCAACTCGAACCAGCTCGAGTAGCTGGCTGCGCCGTTCGAGGCGACGTCCTGCTCGGTGCCGGCCTGAATCAGTGTCGAGTCCGTCACGGTGCACGCGGTGGTGAGGCATCCGCCGCCGATGCCGATCCAGGTCGACGAGTGCTCGGCCCGGCCGCTGACCCGCTGGGTCGCCGTCGGCACCGTCCACTGGCCCGTGATCGCGTGGAACGGCGTGCGCGTCTCGATGAGTCCCTTGTTGTAACCCGACCAGTTGTTCGACTGCGTCATGTTGAACCCGGCGTGCGCGCCGCGGAGCACGCCCACGGTCCGATGCCCACTGCTCGCGTCGGCCGGGGTGCTCACGAACGCTGCCGCGAGGGTCAGTCCACCGGCTGCAACTCCCGCCAGCAGCGCCCGGGGTGCTCGTCGGTTCATCGGTTCCTCCCACGCGAGGCGAATTGCCGGATTCGTGCAGTCTCCTACCCCGGGGACGACGTCAGATCACCTGGTCCGGAACATCGCCCCCCTGACGGGCGAGCAGGCGGTCGAGCGCGAGCTCGGCGAAGTCATGCGGCCGCCCGTCGTCGGGAAGCAAGCCCTCCTGTGCGGCGGACAGGTGCGCCAGTGAGATGACGAGCGCCATGTGCGTGAAGGCCTGCGGGGTGTTGCCGAGGTGCTCGCCGGTGGCCGGGTCGACCTCCTCGGCATAGATGCCCACGTCGTTCGCGAGCCCGACGAGCCGCTCCAGCAGCTTCTCGGCCTCGGGGACGCGACCGGCGTGGGTCAGCACGTCGACGAGCCAGAAGCTGCACAGCAGGAACGCGCCTTCACCACCGCGCAACCCGTCATCGGCCAGGTAGCGGTGCAGGAGCCCGTCCTCGGAGAGCTTGTCGAGGATGACCTCGATGGTCCGGGTGACCAGTGGGTCGTCCGCAGCAACGAGGCCGACCGCCGGGACCAGCAGCGCGGCTGCGTCCGGCACGTCCGAGCCCCACGCCTGGGAGAACCAGCCGCGCTGTCGTGCGTCGTCGAGCAGCCGGCTCGCGATTTCGTCGCGGCCCTCGGCCCACGCCGCCACCACCGGGCAGCCGCGCAGCTCCGCCAGCTGCACCGCTCGGTGCAACGCGAGCCAGCAGTTGACCTTGGAGTGGGTGAAGTGGCGCGGCTCGTCGCGGATCTCCCAGATGCCCTGGTCCGGCTCGGCCCACCGCTCGACACACACGTCGGCCAGGCCGGCGAGATAGCGCCAGTTGTCGTCGGTGATGTCGCCGCCCGCCCGGGCGAACAGGTACGCCGACTCGAGAAGCTGGCCGTACGAGTCGAGCTGCAGCTGCTTGACGGCGCCGTTGCCGATGCGCACCGGCCGGCTGCCGCGATGGCCGGCCAGGTGATCGAGGACCACCTCGGGCAGCGATCGCTCTCCCTCGACGCCGTACATGATCTGCAGGTCCTGGGGACGGCCGGCACCGGTGCGCTCGAGCCACTCCTTGAAGCCACCGGCTTCTGCGTGCAGGCCCAGCACGAACAGGCTGGTGAGGGTCAGGGTCGCATCCCGGATCCAGGTGTAGCGGTAATCCCAGTTGCGTTCGCCGCCGATCTCCTCCGGCAGGCTCGTCGTTGCCGCAGCAAGCACGGCACCGGTCGGTGCGTAGGTGAGGGCCTTGAGGACGAGAGCCGATCGGCGCACGTCACCGCGCCGGGCGCCCTCGTAGTCGCACAGGTTGATCCAGCGGCGCCAGAAGTCCAACGTCGCATCGAGCAGCTGCTGCCATCCGTCGGGGTCGGGCTCGGGCACATCGGTTCGGGCGAGGTGCGCCGGCGTCCACGTGGCCACCACCCAAGCCGTCTCTCCTTCGGCGAGCTCCCAGGCCGCCGCGAGCACATCACCTCGGCGCAACGTGTGCGCGTCGCGCCGCTCGAGGGGATGAGTGGCGCGCACGCGCATCGCCGAGCCGCCACCCACGAAGTCGGCGACGAACGGCGACGGCGTACGCAGCCTGGGCACCACCAGCGCGTACTCGAACCGCGGGGTCACCCGGATCTGCGCCACCACCCGACCTCGGACGCAGCGGAGCCGGCGCAGCACGCCGCGCATCGGGTCGAGACGCCCGTCCTGGCCCATCCGGACCGGCATGCAGTCGACGACCTCGAGGTCGCCGGCTTCGGTGTGCCACATCGTGGTGAGCACGTTGGTGTCCTCGACGTAGCTCCGCTCCACCGTGGCGTCGTCGACGCGGACCGCGAAGTTGCCGCCGTGCTGGTCGTCCAGCAGGTGGGTGAACACCGACGGCGAGTCCGGCCGTGGGAAGCACAACCAGTCGATGCTGCCGTTGGGGCCGACGAGCGCGTTGGTGTGGCAGTCGCCGATCAATGCGTAGTCGGCGATCCGCTGAACCTGCTTGGCCGCACCTGCCATTGCGCGGAAGGCTAGCGTGGAGGGTGTGACGACGACCGCCGATCTCGTTCCCTACGACGAGGTGCTCGACCGCTATGACCCGGTGCTCGGCCTGGAGACCCATGTCGAGCTGGGCACCGCTACGAAGCTGTTCTGCGGCTGCCCCACCGCTTTCGGCGCCGAGCCCAACAGCCAGGTCTGCCCGGTCTGCCTCGGCCTGCCCGGGAGCCTTCCTGTCACCAACGAGAAGGCGATCGAGTTCACCGTGCGCATCGGGCTCGCACTCAACTGCGGCATCGCCGAGTGGTGCCGGTTCGCCCGCAAGAACTACTTCTACCCGGACATGCCGAAGAACTACCAGGTGTCGCAGTACGACGAGCCGCTGTGTGTCGACGGTTATCTCGACGTGCCCGTCCCCGGCGGTGAGACCTACCGCGTGCAGATCGAACGCGTGCACCTCGAGGAGGACACCGGCAAGACGTTGCACGTGGGCGGCGCGACCGGACGCATCCACGGCGCCACCCACTCCCTCGTCGACTACAACCGAGCCGGGATCCCGCTGGTCGAGATCGTCACTCGGCCGCTGACCGGCACGGGCAAGCGAGCCGCCGAGGTCGCCCGCCTCTATGTCACCGAGCTGCGCGACCTGTTGCGCGGCCTCGGCGTCTCCGACGTGCGCATGGAGCAGGGCAGCCTGCGCTGCGACGTCAACGTTTCGTTGATGCCGGCGGGCACGACCGAGCTCGGCACCCGCACTGAGACCAAGAACGTCAACTCGTTGCGGTCGGTCGAGCGCGCGGTGCGGTTCGAGGTCGAACGCCAGGGCGCGCTGCTCGACGCCGGCCAGCGCATCGTGCAGGAGACCCGGCACTTCCACGAGGACAGTGGCACGACGAGCCCCGGCCGCAGCAAGGAGGAGGCGCAGGACTACCGCTACTTTCCCGAGCCCGACCTCGTGCCGCTCGCACCGGAGCCGAGGTGGGTCGAGCAGATCCGCACCACGCTGCCGGAGCCGCCGAGCGCACGCCGGGCCCGCTTCGCGGAGGCGAATGGCTTCACCCCACTCGACCTCGAGCAGATGGCGAACGCCGGCGTCCTCGACCTGGTGGAGCAGACGATCGCGGCACGCGCGGCACCGTCGAAGGCCCGGGGCTGGTGGCTCAGCTATCTGGTCGGCAGCGCCAACGAACGCGGCGTCGAGCCGGCCGACCTGCCCATCACCCCCGAGCAGCTCGCGCGGATCAGTGCACTCGAGGACGACGGGACCCTGACCAACAAGCTGGCACGCCAGGTGGTCGACGCCGTGCTCGCGGGTGAAGGCGACCCGGACACCGTCATCGAGGCACACGGCTGGAAGGTCACCGGCGAGGCCGATCTCGTGGCCGCGGTCGAGGCAGCAATCGCGGCCCAGCCGGACGTCGTCGACAAGGTCCGGGCCGGCAACCTCGGAGCGCTCGGTCCACTGGTCGGGGCTGTGATGAAGGCGACCGGAGGCTCCGCGGACGCCACCCGCACCCGCGAGCTGCTCCAGGAGCGACTGGTCGGCTGACCCCACGCGCCCTAAAGAGAGACGCGCCGGGTTTGTCCCGAATTCCGTTCGGTTGGGCGGGAGGATTTCCGCCCTGGCCCGTTGAAGTGTCGCAGCGTTGCTGCGCCCACCGGCCGACCGTAGGGGTCTTCATGCGCCGAACTCTCGCCCTCTCCTCATGCCTCGCCGCCCTGGTCGGCGGCGTACCCCTCGCGACCGTCAGCTCGGCAGCGGACGGCACCGCTGCCGCAACCGGCGGCTCACTGTCCGCCGTGATCGCCCAGCCGGCCACCCGACCGCAGTGCTCCACGGCGCAGTACCAGCCGAGCGACGGGTATCGCTGCCCGCCCGCCGCGATGGCCGTCGCCGTCCTGCCCACCGGCAAGGTGCTGTTCTGGGACGGCCTCGAAGGCATGAACCGGGTGCAGTACAACGTCGTCGCGGAGTTCGGCGACGTCGCGCAGGACGACCAGAGCCGGGTCGCTGACTTCAGCGGTGCAACCGCGACGTTCAGCACCCCGGGCAACCAGACCGCGGCCGGCACGGACGGGCACAGTGACCCGCCCAACGCGCTGCTCCCCGGTGGTGCCGGTGTCGCCGACAGCGGCGGCAACAACTACGACCTGTTCTGCTCGCCGCTCGTGCAGCTGGCTGACGGCACGGTGCTGTCTGCCGGCGGCACGCACTACTACCTCGAGCCGGGCGTGACCGACCCGACGACGGGCAAGAGCTATGGCGTCAGCGAGCTGCAGGGGCTCAAGGCGACGCGCATCTTCGACCCGGCCAC
>JAVEEH010000194.1 GCA_030840545.1 Frankiaceae bacterium
CGACACAACAGGTCCGGTCGTGGCGCCCGGAGAGCACGAGCGTCGGCTGCGTGACCGCTGCCAGCTGGTCCTCGACGTCGAGACCGCCGTAGTCCTGGGTCGCGAAGTGACGCATGACGTCCGGGGCGAAACGGGCGCCGACCGCGCGCCGGAGGTAGTCGTCGTAGATCGCTCCGGTCGGCTGCCGGAAATGGAAGGGCATCTGGTCGGCGAGCAGCTGACCAGCCTCTTCCTCGGTCTGCACCGTCGTCTCGCGGGCCCACGAGGAGGCGACCTGCTCGCGCAGTGCGACCGGCTCGAACCGCGCCAGCTCGGCGTCGACCCGCTCCAACCACCGTGATGCCGCGACCCCCGCCGAGATGATCGTTGCCTTCGCCGCCCCCGGGAAGGTGACCGCATGCTGCAGCGCGAGGAACGCGCCGAAGGAGTGGCCGAGGACGGCGTAGTCCGCCAAGCCCAGCGCAGCGGCCAGATCGGTGATGTCGGCGGTCATCCGCGCCAGCGTCCATGTCTCGACCGGGGCCGTGCGGTCGGAGCCGCCCTGGGCGCGCTCGTCGACGAGCACGAGCCGATAGGTGCCGTCGTCGGTCAGCGGGTCGAGGTAGTCGCCGAACATGTGGTGATCCAGCCCTGGGCCACCGTGCAGCACCAGCAGCGGGAACCCTCCCGGGTTGCCGCGCTCGTCCACGTAGAGGCGGGTGTCGTCGACGTCGACCAACCGGCCCATCGGTGTGCTCCCTGGTGTCCTGGCACGAGAGACTGTGCGCATGAGTCTGCACGGGACCGGTTCCGACGCTGATCCGGGGCGCAACCTGCTCGCCGGACCGCCCCCCACGTTGCTGCCCGACGAGCCCGGCCCGCGCGAAGCACTGGAGCGCGGTGACGCTCCGGCCGTCGTCGCGGCCGAGTTCCCGGCGGCGTCGGCGCCGTGGGCCGAGCTGGCCGACAACGCCTTCGCGGCTGGGAACGTCATCGAGTCCTACGCCTATGCCCGGGTCGGCTACCACCGCGGGCTCGACGCTCTGCGGCGCAACGGCTGGAAGGGTCACGGCCCGGTGCCCTGGGCGCATGCTCCCAACCGCGGGTTCCTCCGTTCCCTCCATGCCCTCGGAAGGGCAGCGGCGGCGATCGGCGAGAGCGACGAGGCGCAACGGTGCGCGACATTTCTTCGTGACAGCGACCCGGCGGCGGCCGCCGAACTCGGGTAGCCTTTCGTCGCAAGAGGCTCCGCGCCGCTTGCAGCAATGCAGCGCTCGGGGCCTTCGTCGTTGAGAGGACGCCGTCATGCCGGCGATCGTGGTGCTCGGCGCCCAGTGGGGCGACGAGGGCAAGGGCAAGGCAACGGACCTGCTCGGTGACCAGGTCGACTACGTCGTCAAGTACAACGGCGGCAACAACGCCGGTCACACGATCGTCGTCGCGGGCGAGAAGTACGCGCTGCACCTCTTGCCATCCGGGGTGCTGAGCCCCGGTGTCACCCCCATCATCGGCAACGGCGTCGTCGTCGACCTGGGCGTGCTGTTCCAGGAGATCGACGCCATCAACGCCAGAGGCGTCGACACGTCCCGGCTGCTGGTGTCCGCGAACGCGCACGTCATCACGGCCTACCACACGACGATCGACAAGGTGGGTGAGCGATTCCTCGGTGACGCAAAGATCGGCACCACCGGTCGCGGCATCGGCCCGGCCTACGCCGACAAGATGTCCCGCATCGGGGTGCGCGCGCAGGATCTGTTCGACGAGAAGATCCTGCGGCAGAAGGTCGAGGGAGCGCTCGAGCAGAAGAACCAGCTGCTCGTGAAGGCTTACAACCGTAAGGCGATGTCGGTTGACGCGGTGGTCGAGGAGCTCCTCGGCTATGCCGATCGGCTGCGCCCGATGGTGGCGGACACGTCGTTGCTGCTGGCCGAGGCGCTCGACGCCGGCAAGGTCGTGCTGCTCGAGGGCGGGCAGGCGACGATGCTCGACGTCGACCACGGGACCTATCCGTTCGTCACCTCCTCCAACCCGACCGCCGGTGGGGCCTGCACCGGCTCGGGCATCCCGCCGACGCGCATCTCGCGGGTCGCGGCGATCGTGAAGGCCTATACGACGCGAGTCGGCGAGGGCCCGTTCCCGACCGAGCTGCTCGATGCCGATGGCGAGCGGCTGCGCGCGCAGGGTGCTGAGTTCGGTACGACGACCGGGCGGCCGCGACGTTGCGGGTGGTACGACGCGGTGATCGCGCGCTATGCCGCGCGCATCAACGGCGTAACCGACTTCGTGCTCACCAAGCTCGACGTGCTGACCGGCTTCGAGAAGATCCCGGTCTGCGTTGGCTATCGCGTCGGCGAGAAGACCTACGACGAGATGCCGATGACCCAGACCGAGTTCCACCATGCCCTGCCGGTCTATGAGGAGCTGCCCGGTTGGGACGAGGACATCTCCGCCGCTCGCTCGCTCGAAGACCTGCCGAAGAACGCACGCAGTTACATCGAAGCGATCGAGGCGATGACGTCCGTGCCGATGTCGATCATCGGGGTCGGACCCGGCCGGGACGAGTCGATCGTCGTCCGTTCGCTCGTATGAGCCCCCGGCCACCCGGCGGCCGGTCACTCGTCGGCACGACCGTGCGTCTCGATCCATCCCTGGACACCGACGCGGCCGGCCTGTTCGCGGCGCTCGACCACGACGAGGTGTGGTCCGTCGGCTATGCCGGCGGCCCGGCCGCCCGCCCGGTCGATCCAGCGGGTTGGAGCAGCCGGCTCCTCGCGGCGCGGGACGAGCAGCGGGCCATGTTCACGGTGCGTCTCGTCGCGGACGGTCGGGTGGTCGGGACGTCGAGCCTGGGTGATGTCGACCTCGTCAACGAACGCACGCATCTCGGCTGGACGGCTTACGAGCCGTCGGTCTGGTCGTCCGCGGTCAACCCCGAGTGCAAGCTGCTGCTGCTCTCGCACGCGTTCGACGAGTGCGGTTTCGGCCGGGTCAAGATCCAGACGGATCTGATCAATGTCCGCTCGCAAGCCGCGATCGCCAAGCTGGGCGCTACCCGTGAGGGCGTGTTGCGTCGCCACACCCGGCGAGCGGACGGCACGTTTCGCGACACCGTCGTCTTCGCGGTGACGGTCGACGACTGGCCGCACGTGCGGGCCGGTCTCGAAGCACGTCTCGTGAAAGGGTGATGGTGTGCGGGTCCTGGTGATCGGCGGTGGCGGCCGCGAGCACGCCCTTTGTCTGGCGCTGCGCCGCGACCCGGCCGTCAGCGCACTGTTCTGTGCCCCAGGCAACCCCGGCATCGCACAGGTCGCCGACCTGTTGCCGGACGGCCCACCGGTGGCGCTGGCCCGGCAGGCCGAGGCCGACCTCGTGGTCATCGGGCCCGAGGCACCGCTTGTCGAGGGCGCTGCCGACGATCTGCGGGCGGCCGGCTTCGCTGTCTTCGGCCCCAGCGCCGCCGCCGCGGCGATCGAGGGCAGCAAGGCCTTCGCCAAGGACGTCATGGAGGCCGCCGGGGTCCCGACCGCCGGCTATGCGGTTTGTGCCGACCCGGCCGAGCTGCGAGCTGCGCTCGACCTCCTCGGTTCGCCGTACGTCGTGAAGCACGACGAGCTGGCCGCCGGCAAAGGCGTCGTGGTCACCGACGACCGAGCCGTGGCCGAGCGGCACGCGGCCGGCCACCGCGTCGTGGTCGAGCAGTTCCTCGACGGACCCGAGGTGTCACTGTTCTGCGTCACCGACGGGTCGGCCGTGGTGCCGCTGCTGCCGGCGCAGGACTTCAAGCGCGTCGGCGACGACGACACCGGCCCCAACACCGGCGGGATGGGCGCTTACGCCCCCCTGCCATGGGCGCCGGCGGACCTTGTCGACGACGTCGTGAAGACCATCGTCACCCCGGTGGTGGCGGAGCTCGCACGGCGCGGGGCGCCGTTCAGTGGACTTCTCTACGCCGGCCTTGCCTTGACCGAGGCAGGTCCGATGGTGATCGAGTTCAACGCCAGGTTCGGCGATCCGGAGACGCAGGTCGTGCTGCCGCTGCTCGAGACGCCGCTGGCCGGTCTGCTCCAAGCGGCGGCGCTCGGTCGGCTAGCGGACCACCCGCCACTGCAATGGCGTCCGGCTGCGGCCGTCACTGTCGTGGTCGCCAGCGACGGCTATCCGGGCACCCCCCGCATCGGCGACGAGATCACCGGTCTGGACGCCGCCGCGGAGGTCGACGGTGTCACCGTCGTGCATGCCGGCACGGCCCGCGACGGCGGTGGCCGGCTGGTGACTTCGGGCGGTCGGGTGCTCGCGGTCACGTCCGTCGCCGCCGACCTCGCCGATGCGCGACAATCCGCCTACACCGCGATAGACCGCATCGGCATTCGTGGTGGACACCACCGCCGCGACATCGCCGACCGGGCTGCCCGCGGCATGATCGCCGTACCGGGCTGACGCCCGGGCGCCAACCGAGGAGCAGTCGTGGTGGACGGGGCCCGCGTGGCCGTGATCTACGGGTCGATGACCGAGCATGAGGTCATGGCCCGGGTCGGCGCGATGCTCGGCCGGTTCCAGGTCGGCTACGACGAGACCGTGATCAGCCCGCACCGCTCGCCCCGCGCGTTGCTCGACTGGTGCACCGAGCTCGAGCCGAGGGGCATCGAGGTGGTCGTCGCCGGCGGCGGCGTGGGCGCCTCGCTGGCGGGGACGGTCGCCTCGCACGTGACACTGCCGGTCATCGGCGTACCTCTCAAGGGCGGCGGCTTGGGCGGGCTCGACGCCTTGGTCGCGATGGCCTCGATGTCCGCCGGGGTCCCGGTCGCCTGCGTCGGGCTCGACCACTCGACGAACGCGGCCGTGCTCGCGGTCCAGATCCTCGCGGTGCGCGATCCCGGCCTGCGCATCCAGCTCGCACAGTTCAAGGAGACCTTCGAGCAGGCTGCGGAGACGACACCCCTGTGAGGCGACACCGTTGTGGGACGAGCACCGTGAGGGCTGAGGAGTGATCGAGCGTTACACGCTGCCCGAGATGGGTCGGGTCTGGAGCGAGGCGCACAAGTACGAGCTGTGGTGCCGGGTCGAGACGATCGTCCTCGAGGCGCACGCCGCCGCGGGCACCGTGCCGGCCGACGCGGTCGAGCCGGTGCGGGCCGCGGCTGCGCCGACGCCAGAGGCCGTTGCTGCGATCGAGTCCGTCACGCAGCACGACGTCATCGCCTTTCTCACCGCCTGGGCGGACAACACCTCCCCCCGCGATGCCGCCGCCTGGGTGCACTACGGGATGACGTCGTCGGACCTGCTCGACACCGCGCTGGCCCTGCAGCTGGTCGAGGCGACCGACCTGCTGCTGGACCGCGCGACCGCGCTGGTCGCCGCGCTGCGGGACCACTCGCTGACGCATCGCGCGACCCTGCGGGTCGGTCGCACCCACGGCGTGCACGCCGAGCCGGACGTGTGGGGTCACCGCACCGCTGACTTCGCCTTCGCGATGGCGCGCTCCCGCGACAGGCTGGCCCGGGCCCGTGACGCCGTCGCGATCGCCAAAGTGTCCGGTGCGGTCGGTTCCTACAGCAACATCGACCCGGCGATCGAGCAGCACGTCGCTCGCGAGCTGGGCCTGACACCGGCGGACGTGGCGACGCAGGTCGTCATTCGCGACGGGGTGAGCGAGTGGGTGTCCGCGCTCGCCGTGCTTGCCACCGTCTGCGAAGCGATAGCCCTCGAAGTGCGCCATGGGCAGCGCACCGAGGTGCGTGAGCTCGAGGAGCCGTTCGGCTCCGGCCAGAAGGGGTCCAGCGCGATGCCGCACAAGCGCAACCCCATCCTCTGCGAACGCATCTGTGGCCTCGCCCGCATCGTGCGCGCCCAGGTGGTGCCGGTGATGGAGGGCATCCCGCTCTGGCACGAGCGAGACATCTCGCACTCGTCGGTCGAACGCGTCTCGCTGCCCGACGCCGCGATCGGCGTCGACTACCTGCTGCACCTGACCAACCGGCTCGTGAACGGCCTCGTCGTCAACACCGAACGCATGCGGGCCAACCTCGACGCGACCGGCGGGCTGATCTACTCCAGTGCCGTGCTCCTCGAGCTGGAGGAGAGCGGGCTGTCGCGCGAGGACGCCTACGCCCTCACCCAGGCGGCCGCGATGCAGACCTGGAAGTCGGGGGTGCCGTTCCGGGAAACGCTGCGCAAGCACGCGGCTGACTCCGGCTGCACCCTCGACGAGGCGCGACTCGACGAGGTCTGCCGGCCGGAGCGATATCTCGAACGACTCGCCGGCGTCTTCGAGCGAGTGGCGGCCCTCACATGAGTCGATCGGCGACCGTGGGAGCGCTGGCCGGGCTCGCGGACCGGCACGTGCACTCCGGCAAGGTCCGCGAGCTGTTCACCGTCGGCGACGAGCTGCTCCTGATGGTCGCCAGCGACCGCATCTCGGCGTTCGACTTCATCCTGCCGACGGAGATCCCCGACAAGGGGGCGGTGCTCACGGCGCTGTCGCTCTGGTGGTTCGACCAGCTGGCCGACGTCGTCCCCAACCACGTCGTGACGGCTGACGTCGCGGACTATCCGGTCGACCTGGCGCCCTACGCCGAGCCGCTGCGAGGCCGGTCGGTGCTTTGCCGGCGACTCGACATGGTGCCGGTCGAGTGCGTCGCGCGGGGCTATCTGACCGGCAGCGGTTACAAGGACTACGTCGCCGGCGGCCGCGTGTCCGGGGTCGCGCTGCCGGCCGGGCTCGAGGACGGCAGCAGGTTGAGCGAGCCGATCTTCACGCCCACGACTAAGGCGCCGGTCGGCGAGCACGACCAGCCGATGGACTTCGAGGCAGTGGTCGACGCGGTCGGCCCGGAGCTCGCCGCCCAACTGCGTGACGTGACGCTCGGGGTCTATGCCCGCGCCCAGGCCGTCGCCGAGCGGGCCGGCATCCTGCTCGCGGACACCAAGGTCGAGCTCGGCCGCGACAGCCGCGGCACCCTCACGCTCGGCGACGAGGTGCTCACCCCCGACTCGTCGCGCTTCTGGCCGGCGGACACCTGGCAGCCCGGCCGGCAGCAGCCGTCGTACGACAAGCAGTACGTCCGCGACTGGCTCCTCAACGACTCCGGATGGGACCGCGTCTCGGCCCCGCCCCCGCTTCCGGAGCATGTGGTGGCGATGACCCGGCAGAAGTACGTCGATGCCTACGAGCGTCTGACCGGCCGTCAGTTCTCGGCCTACCTGGCGTCCGCCTGACCCGCAATCCCGACCGAGACAACAAGGAGAGCCGTGACCCGCGTCGTCGTCGACGTCATGCTCAAACCGGAGATCCTCGACCCCCAGGGTCAGGCGATCCAGCGCGCCCTGCCCAGCCTGGGCTTCGATCAGGTCACTGCGGTCCGGCAGGGCAAGCACTTCGAGCTCGAGGTCGACGGCAGCGATGCCGGCGCAGTTGCCGACCAGGTGGCGCGGACCCTTCTCGCCAACCCGGTCATCGAGGACTTTCGCGTCCACGTAGCGGACTGACGGGGGTTAGCCGGACGGGTTCCGGTGGGTATCTCCTCATCGAGGGAGGACCCGTGGAAATCAAGTTCACGTTGATGCTGCCCCGAGACGCGCTGAGCGTCCCGGTGGTCCGGCGTGTCCTGCAGTCGTCGATGCAGACGCTCGGTGTGGCCGACGACTGCCTCAACGACATCGAGATCGCGCTGACCGAGGCGTGCACCAACGTGCTCGACCACGTGATGGCGGGTGACGAATACCAAGTGGTCGCAGGCCTCGACGACGCCGCCTGCGTGATCGAGGTCATCGACACCGGTCGGGGCTTTGATGGCGAGCGCCTCGGTCACGCCAACGCCGAGATGACGGCGGAGGAAGGTCGTGGCATCCAGCTGATCCGGGCTCTGGTGGACCGCGTCCACTTCAAGTCGCGGCCCGAGAGCGGCATGATCGTCCACCTCGAGAAGCAGCTGACCTACACCGCGGGGTCGCCGCTGCAGCGCCTGGCGGAGCGCGCTGGTGACACCGGCGTCATCAACCTGGCCGGCGCTGAGACGTCGTTGCACGAGCGGGACGCGGCACTCGACGTCGCGGCGGAGGGATCGGCCGGCCTCTCCAGCTGACCGTCGACCTTCTTACCGCTCGCCGGGCGACTCGGTCACCGCGACGCGCTCTTGATAGCTCCGGGTGCGCCCGGCGGCGTCGGTCACCGTGCCGACGATCGTGTAGGTGCCGGAACGGCTGTAAGTGTGGACAGCGCGGCCGCGACCCTCGCCGCTCGGCGAGCCGCCGTAGGACATGGTGCCGTCGCCCCAATGGAAGGTGATCGCGCCCTGCTTGTCGTGGGTTTCGAGCGGGCTTCCGTCCTGCGCGGGATTGACGGCACTGTCGACCGTGAGGGTCTGTCCGGACAGCCCCGGGGCGACTGCGAAGAACTGAACTCCCGGCTTGCTTCGGGCCTGCGCGTCGCGTTGCATCGGTTTCGGGTGCACGTATGCACCAGCAAACCCTAGATCGCTCGCCACGGTGGCGGCGGCGTTAACACTCACGTCGGCGAGCGTGAGGCTCGAGTTGTACTGCAAATGGTCACTGTCGTTCGTGACCGTCGTCGCCGGTGCCTCCTCGGGCGGGAAGTAGTAGCCGATCTG
>JAVEEH010000198.1 GCA_030840545.1 Frankiaceae bacterium
CGCGAGCTGGCGTCAATCCCGCCCGACCAGCGCGAGGGCATTCTCGCGATCCGGCTGGAGGCCGAGCGGTTGTTCCTCGACGTCATCGACCGCGGTCAGCGGCTTGGGGCCTTCAGCCCGGTGGACCCGATGCTCGCCGTTGCCGCCATCGGTGCGATGGGGATCCGGGTGGCCGAGTGGTGGTCACCGGAGGTCGGCGTCGCGGTGGACGAGGTCGCCGACACCTACGCGCTGTTCGCGACGAAGATCCTGACGTGACCGCCGCGGTCAGACGGCCGCGTCGTTGGTGCCCAACCCCACGGCCCACACGTTCTTCGACCGCGGCACAACGTCAACGCCGACCAGCTCGTTGAAGTGCTTCGCCGTCGCGAAGCTCTTGGCGATCTTCCACCCGTTGGCGCCGTGGGTGAGGACGAAGCCCGACGATGTGCCGTGCGTGCTCGTCACGTGCTGACCGACAGCCCAGACGTTGGAGCCGTCCCGCACCACCCCGAGAAGCTGGGCGTCGCATGGCCCGGCGTTCGGGCTCGACTGGCGCTTCCATGCCGAGCCGTTCCACTGCAGCACCAAGGTTTGTAGGCATCCTCTGCCGTCGAGGTAGTCGCCGACCGCAGTGACGTTCTTGGCCGAAGATGCCGACACCGCCTGCAGCCCGCTGCCCTGGTTGCCGACGTTGAGGCTCGACACCAACGACCACTTCGTGCCGTTCCAGTGCTCCACCAGGGTCGTGCCCGGATGGTTGTTGCAACAGGCGCCGCCAACCGCCCACACATCACTGGGTCCGACGGCGGCGACCCCGGTCAATACGTTCTGTCCGGGCCGGCTGGGGCTTGCGACGACGTGCCACGTCCCGTCGTAGTGCTCCGTGAACGTCTTGCCGTTGCGCGAACCCACCGCCCACACGTCGTTCGCGGCGAGCGCGTCGACCGCGTCGAGCTCGGCATTCGGTGTTGCCGGGATCTGCGACACGCTCCAGGCACTGCCGTTCCAGTGCTCGATGAGCGCAGCGTTACCGCCGAGGCTCCCGACGGCCCAGACATCGTGCGCGGACACGCCGTCGACGCCACGGAGCCAACTGCCTCCGGCGACGGCCGGGGACGCGACGACGACCCACTTGGCGCCGTTCCAGTGCTCGACGAGTGGCTTCTCGTTCTGGCTGCGGCCTCGACCGCCAACCGCCCAGACGTTGGTGCGCGCCAGCGCGAGGACGCCGTAGAGGGCAGCCTGACCGCCCGGGCTCGGGCTCGACGTGCGGGTCCAGGCGCCGTTGCTCCCCCGGTGGACAGTCAGCGTCACTCCCGGCAACAAATTGTCACCGCCCCAAGCGGGCAGGCCGATCGTGGCACCGAGGACGACAACCGCGCAGACAGCCGATATTCGACGCATGACTACCCCCTGACAGTCGATGCTGCACGGATCATCTCCCCGTCGGACAGTCTTGACCAGACCCAAAGGCGGTCAGGCAGGTCAGCGGTTGTCGCACGTCGAAGTCACCCGCATGACACGAGGAGACCAGCGATGAGCCCGCGCCGGGGACGCCGGGCCCTCATCGCCGTCGGGGCCGTGTGCTGCGTGGCCGTCGCGACGTTGCCCGCGACCGCCCACGGCGCGTCCGACCGTCTCGGCTTCCGCAAGCCGGTCTTCGTCGACAGCCAGCTCGCCGGCAGCGAGGGCTTCGTGATGTACGCGGCCAAGTCGCACCGGCTCATCTACGTCACCCACGAAGGCACCACGCTGCTCTACCGCAGCGGCCTGGCGGGGGCACCCGGCGGCGACGGCGACTTCGCATCCAACTACCGCAACCAGGTCAACCTCTGGACGTCGAAGAACGACGGCCGCAGCTGGCAGCGGGTCGACTGGAGCGGCACCGGGTTCTTCACCCCGCCGAACGGCAACCTCGGCTTCTCCGACCCCGACATCACCACCGATGCAGCCGGCACCGTCTACATCACCGGCATCGACCTCGCCAACGACGCGCTGGTGTCGAGCCCGGACGGCGGCAAGACCTGGCCCACGGGCACGGTGCAGTGTCACGAAGGTGACCGGCCGTGGCTGGCCGGCGGGCCGAAAAAGGGCACTGTCTTCCTCGCGGACAACAGCGAGCAGTACGGGCACATCCTCGTGCGCAGCACGGACAGCGGTGCGTCCTGCTCCTCGACGCACGCGACCGGCTCGGTCGGGGGCTGGACCGGTTACGGAAAGATCCTCTACGACAGGCAACACGACACGATCTACGAGGCAGCGATCAGTGGGCCGGGCAACGGGAACGCCGTCGGCGTGGACGCGCTGCCCGCGGTGACCAAGCGGTTCGACAGCGGCAGCCCCGCCACGTTCATCGCCCGGCCCGCTGACAACGGGACGTCGTTCAACGCGTACTGGAAGGCCCAGCTCGCGCAGGTCCCCGACCACACGCTGTATCTGACCTGGTCGACCGATGACCGGACGCAGGGAAGCGGCAAGAACGGCTGCAACGGCGCCGCAAGCCCGATCGGCAACCACATCATGCTGACGTCGTCGCGCGACGGTGGCCGCTCCTGGACGAGGCCGACCGTCGTCGCACACCCCGGCGTCACCGTGAACTGGCCATGGATCACCGCCGGCCCACACGGTCGTGTCGCCGTCGCCTGGTACCAGTACGACCGCATCGTCGACCTCAACTGTGCGCCGGCCGCTGCCGCGATGGGCGTG
The DNA here is from genome assembly GCA_030840545.1 of Frankiaceae bacterium. GTDB lineage: Bacteria > Actinomycetota > Actinomycetes > JAFAQI01 > JAFAQI01 > JAFAQI01. Next base: position 2,689 of record JAVEEH010000198.1, read on the forward strand.
CGGCTCGCGATGATCAGTGGCGCCAACGGGACCCGACCGGCCATCGACACCGTCGACCCCATCGGCCGGCCGGTGCACTACGGCCAGGTGTGCACCGGCGGGACGAGCTGCGTCGCCACCGGCCAGGACCGCCGACTAGGTGAGTTCTTCACCATCGCGCAGGACGCGCGGGGCTGCGTGCTGATCGCGACCGGCGACACCACCCGCAAGGACCCGACGACCGGCGGACCGCTGCCGACCGCGCGTCCGCTGTTCACCGTGCAGGACTCCGGGCGATCCCTCACCGGGCAGTCCTGTCGCCGCGGCTGACCCGGCATCCAAAGTCCGGCAGCAGTCAGCGCCGGGTCGGAAAGTCCACCCGGCGCTGAGCAGCTGTCTGGGACTGGCTACCAGCGATACCAGCGGCCTCCTTCGGCCGAACGCACGAAGAAACCGACGAGCCAGATGGCGAGCACGATCAGCGCGATCCACCACAGCACGTGGACTGCGAAGCCGAGACCGCCGAGGACCAGAGCGAGCAGAAGTACGAGAAGTACTGCACCCATTGCTTGTCACCTCCTTCTGACAGAGGTGTTCCCGTTTTCCGGCCGCAGTCACCTACCGTGACCCGGCGATAACGTCAGCAGGTGGAATCAGATCTGGCGACCGTGCAGGTGACCGTCGACGACAACGTCGCGATCGTGGAGCTGCACCGGCCGGCGGCCCTCAACGCGCTGTCGACCCAGCTCGCGACGGACCTCACGGCAGCGATGACCGGCGTCGCCACCGACCCGGCGGTGCGCGCCGTCGTGCTGGCAGCGGCGGGCGACCGCGCGTTCTCCGTGGGTGCGGACCTGAAGGAACGCAACGCGATGTCCGACGACGAGTTCGAGGCACAACGGCTGGTGTTCCGCGCCGCGTTCGGTAGCGTCCGAAACCTGCCGCAGCCGGCCGTCGCGGCGGTGCACGGTTATGCCCTCGGCGGCGGTTGCGAGCTCGCGCTGTCGTGCGACCTCATCGTCGCCGACGACACTGCCGTGCTGGGGCTGCCGGAGGTGTCGATCGGACTGGTGCCCGGCGGTGGCGGCACCCAGCTCGCGTTGCGCCGGCTCGGCCCGGGCCGAGCTGCCGACGTCGTCCTGACCGGCCGCCGGATCCCGGTCCTCGAGGCGCGCGAGCTCGGGCTGGTCGACCGGCACGTGCCCGCGGGAAGCGCGCGGGCCGCCGCGCTCGACATAGCCAGGCAGATCGCGGCGAACTCCCCGGTCGCCACGCGAGCGGCGAAAGCCGCGCTCCGCGCCGGCTGGGGCCTGGGCTACGAGGCAGCGATGGAAGTGGAGGACGTGGCCTGGCGCACGGCCGCGTTCTCTGCCGACCGCCGGGAAGGCATCGCCGCGTTCAACGAGAAGCGCCGCCCTTCGTGGCCCGGGCGATGAGCTGCTTGGCGATGACGTTCTTCTGGATCTCGTTGGTGCCCTCGCCGAGGACCATGAGCGGAGCGTCGCGGTAGTAGCGCTCGACGTCGTACTCCGGTGAGTAGCCGTAGCCACCGTGCACACGCATCGCGTCAGTGGTGACTTCCAGACACGTCTCCGAAGCGAACAGCTTGGCCATGCCGGCCTCGAGATCACACCGCTCGCCGAGGTCATAGCGACCCGCGGCGTGCAGCACCAGCTGGCGCGCGGCCTCGGTCTTCGTCGCCATGGTCGCGAGAAGGTGACCGACCGCTTGATGCTTCCAGATCTGCTGACCGAATGATTCTCGTTGCTGCGCATAGCAAACTGCGTCATCGAGGGCCGCCTGAGCGACCCCGACAGCACGAGCGGCCACCTGAATGCGACCGAGCTCGAGACCGCGCATCATCTGCGCGAAGCCCTGTCCCTCCACGTCGCCCAGCAGGGCCTCGGCGGGTGCGACGTATCCGTCGAAGGAGAGTTCACAGGTCTCGACGCCCTTGTAGCCCAGCTTCGACAAGTCGCGCGACACCGTGAGTCCGTCGCCGGGCTCGACCAGCAGCAGGGACACGCCGCGATGCGCCGGCTCCGCTGAGGGGTCGGTCTTGCACAGCAGCGCGATGACCCCCGCGCGACGGGCGTTCGTGATCCACGTCTTGGCCCCGGTCACGACGTAAGCGCCGTCCGGCTGACGCTTGGCAACGGTGGTCATCGCCTGCAGGTCGGAACCACCGCCGGGTTCGGTCAGCGCCATCGCCCCGCGGATCTCGCCGGTGGCCAGCCTCGGGAGCCACCGGCGTTTCTGCTCCTCCGTCCCGAAGGTGGCGAGCAACGAGCAGACGACCGAGTGCGGACCCATGGCGCCGGCCAGGCTCATCCAGCCGCGAGCGAGCTCAGCGGCGACGAGGGCGAAACACGATGCGGAGACCGGCGCACCGCCATAGCGCTCCGGCACGACGAGGGCAAAGACGCCGAGCGCCTTCATGCGTTCGATCAGGTCGGCCGGGAAGGTGTTCGAGTGCTCCAGATCCCGGGCGACCGGACGCACCTCGCGGTCGACGAAGGTCGCGATGGTCGCGACGTACTGCTCTTCTTCGTTGCTGCGCAGCGCCATGCGGCCAGTCTCACAGGCGTCCGGACATGCCGACAGGCCGCGTCACCCGTGGGCGGGGCTTCGCGGCCTGTCAGTCGATCGTTTGCGACGGCACTGGGCGACCGTCGCAGCCGAGCGGACGGGTCAGACGTCCTCGGTGCGCTGGGTCGGGATGCCGGCGAGCAGCGAACGAACTTCGCTCTCGCGATAGCGGCGGTGGCCGCCCAGCGTGCGGATCGATGTGAGCTTGCCTGCCTTGGCCCAGCGCGTCACCGTCTTGGGGTCGACACGGAACATCGTCGCGACCTCGGCGGGCGTGAGCAGCGGCTCGGCGTCGGGCGTGCGAGCGCTCATGGCTTGTTCTCCTTCTCAGGGGCCGCAACGCTTGTGGCGGCCGTGAGGCCATGGTGCACTTTCCGGTGGCTTGTCCGATATGGCTAGGTCGGGCCATCTTTCCGCCACGGGTAACTAGTCCGTCTCGTGCCGATTTGGCCCCGGAGTCGGCCGCGGAACCGCCCGATGTGCGCCTTTTCGGGCGTCAGTTGGCGTGCTCGAGCGCGGCGATCGCCCGCCACCTGCCGAGCACATTCTCGTAAAGCGAACCGGCGGCCTCGGCATCGCCGTTTCCAAGCTGCTCGAGCGACGACGCGAGCTCGGCGACCGAGTCGTCGGCGGCCAGGGCCTCGTCGTCCAAGAGGTGAACGAGGCCGCCATAGTCGAGCTCCACCAGGGAGTGCGGGTGGAACTCCTCGAGCCAGCGTCCGATCTCGTCCAGCGCGTCGACCGCAGGACCCTCGTCGAACGCCCGGCGGACGACATGCAGCGCTCGCGCGGATCGGCGCCGGGCTCGGGACATGGCCGTGACGTAGACGAGGGCGCGGTCGAGGCCGGTGTGGGGCGGCGCGCCCGACGACCCGCGCTCGCCGAGCACCAGCCGGCGCTCCTCGGCCTCGAAGAGCACAAACCACGGCAACGGGATCGCCCAGGTCTCACTTCGGATCCCCACCGTGATGTCGGGGTGCTCGGCGATCCACGTGTCGTGAGCAGCCTCCGCCGCGAGGACGGCGGGCATCGGCAGAAAGGCCTCCGCGAGCTCGTCAGGCATGAGCGCGCGGAAGTCCTCGAGTGCCTCCCACGCGCGCACCTGCAGCCGCCAGGGGCAGACGTAGGTGAGGCCGTCGAGATGCCGGACATAGGCATGCTCGGCATCGGTGAGCGCGACGCGCGGCGGGACGGCAAGGAGCGCGCCGACCGCGGTCTCGTGCTCCTTGGCGATGAGCGCCGGCCGGCTGAGAGCGACCCCCGACTCGACGTAGTCGGTCCAATAGGCGCGCTCGGACTCCGGCAGCGTGCCCAGCGGCTCATAGACCCGCAGGTGCGCCGCGTAGCCGTTCATCGCGGGCCATCTGTCACTCCCGCATCCTGTCATTCACCGAGTGAGCATGTCCGGCACTACCCTCGACGCACGCCGGCCCGCACCAATGTCGCTGTGGGGAGACAATCCGTGGGTGTGTTCGACCGTGGCACCGGCCACGAGCAAGTCGTCTTCTGTCACGACCAGGCATCCGGTCTGCGGGCGATCATCGCGATCTACTCCACCACCCTGGGGCCCGCGCTCGGCGGCACCCGCTTCTACCCCTACGCGTCCGAGGACGACGCCCTGTCCGACGTGCTCAACCTGTCGCGGGCGATGGCCTACAAGGCTGCCTGCGCGGGGCTGGACCTCGGCGGGGGCAAGGCCGTCATCATCGGCGACCCGGCGACCGACAAGACCGAGTCCCTGCTGCGGGCCTACGGGCGCTTCGTCCAGTCGCTGAACGGCCGCTACTTCACGGCTGCCGACGTCGGCACCTACGTCGAGGACATGGACGTCATCGGCCGGGAGTCGACCTTCGTCACCGGTCGCTCGCCGGCTCATGGTGGTGCCGGCGACTCCTCGATCTTGACGGCGTACGGCGTCTTCCAGGGCATGCGCGCGGCGGCGCAGGTCGCCTGGGGCAAGCCGTCGCTGTCCGGCCGGCGGGTCGGTGTCGCCGGCGTGGGCAAGGTCGGTCACCACCTGGTCGAGCATCTGCTCGCGGACGGGGCGTCGGTGCTCATCGCTGACGTCAATCAGGCAGCGGTCGATCGGGTCAGGGCGCTGCATCCGGAAGCCGACGTGACCGGGCCGGAGGAGCTGGTCGCGGCGCCGATGGACGTCTATGCGCCGTGCGCGCTCGGGGGCGCGATCTCCGACGAGGTGGTGGCGGTGCTCCAGGCGAAGGTGGTGTGTGGCGCGGCGAACAACCAGCTGGCGCATCCCGGCATCGAGAAGCAGCTCGAAGACCGCGGCGTCGTCTATGCGCCCGACTACGTCGTCAACTCCGGGGGCCTGATCCAGGTCGCGGACGAGATCGAGGGCTACTCCGAGCCACGCGCCCGGGCCAAGGCAACTGAGATCTTCGACACCACGCTGCGGATCTTCCGGCTGGCAGCGGACGAGGGCGTGCCGCCCGCTGTCGCGGCCGACCGGCTGGCCGAACGCCGGATGGCGGAGATCGGTCGGTTGCGGAGGTTCTGGCTGGCGGAACGCTGACCGCCGGATACCGTTATCCTGGTGAGCGTCGGCTTTTGTCGGCGTCGTGAGAACACTCTGAAGTCTTCGTGTTGACGCACCGGGGCTGCCCGGTGCATCGAGGGGGTCGAGCCATGGGGCGCGGCCGGGCCAAGGCCAAGCAGACAAAGGTCGCCCGCCAGCTGAAGTACAGCTCTGGCGGCACGGATCTCGAACGTCTGCAGGCGGAGCTTGCCGCCGAGCGCGGCAGCGAGACGCCGTCGTTCGCGACCGACTCCGACGACGACGACGAGGACGACGACTCCGAGGACTGAGCCCTCGCCGATCGACGTCCTCAGGCCCCGTGCCTGACCTCGCCGAGAACCCAGGCGGGGACGCCTCGCTGCCGAAGCAGCGCGAGCGACGGTTCGGCCGCCGTGGCGGGCAGGACGGCCACCATGCCCACGCCCAAGTTGAACGTGCGTTCCATCTCCACCGCGGACACCTGACCGCGGTCGGCGATCAGCCCGAAGATCGGCTCGGGCGACCACGAGGTCACATCGATTGCCGGGACCAGCCCCGGCGGCAGCACCCGAGTCAGGTTGGCGGTGAGCCCGCCACCGGTCACGTGCGAGAACGCATGCACCTCGACGCTGGCGGCCAGTGCGAGACAGTCGCGCGCATAGATCCGCGTCGGCGTCAGCAACACCTCGCCGAGCGGCACACCAAGGTCGGCGACGGAGTCGAGCGACATCCGAGCGACGTTCAACAGCACGTGCCGCGCGAGCGAGTAGCCGTTGGAATGCAGGCCGCTCGAGCCCATGGCGATGAGGGCGTCTCCGGCGCGGACCCGGTCGGGCCCGAGCACGGCGTCTGCCGCGACGATGCCGGTCGCCGCACCCGCCACGTCGTAGTCGTCCGGCCCCAGGAGCCCGGGATGCTCGGCCGTCTCGCCGCCGATGAGCGCGCAGCCGGCCAGGACACAGCCCTCGTCGATGCCGGCGACGATGTCGGCGATGCGCTCCGGCACCACGAGCCCACAGGCGATGTAGTCCGTCATGAACAGCGGCTCGGCGCCGCACACGACGATGTCGTCGACCACCATGCCGACGAGGTCGATGCCGATGGTGTCGTGCTTGTCCATCGCCTGCGCGATCGCGACCTTCGTGCCGACCCCATCGGTCGACGTGGCGAGCAGCCGCGAGTCGTCCAGCCGAAACAAGCCGGCGAAGCCACCGAGGCCACCGACGACCTCGGGCCGGGTGGACCTCAGTCGGCCCTTGATCAGCTCGACCGCGCGTTCCCCGGCCTCGATGTCGACGCCGGCAGCAGCGTAGGTGGCGCCCGGACCTTCGACCGTCACGGACGTTGCAGTGCGTCTTCGGCGCCGACCGCCGACCCGCCGGCGGCGACGCCGTCGACGTCTGTCGCCACGGCGCGAGAGATGCCCTCGAGCAGGTGCTTGCCAATGAGCTCGGGCGCCGGAAGGTCGATCGGGTAGACACCGTCGAAGCAGGCCCGGCACAACCGATCGCTGTCGATGGTCGTCGCTGCGACGAGCTCCTCGAGCGACGAGTAGGCGAGCGAGTCGGCGCCGAGCGATGCGCAGATCTCGTCAACGGTCAGCCCACTGGCGATCAGCTCGGCCCGGGAGGCGAAGTCGATGCCGTAGAAGCACGGCCACTTGACCGGCGGCGCCGAGATGCGCACGTGCACCTCGCGGGCGCCAGCCTCGCGGAGCATCCGCACCAACGCTCGTTGGGTGTTGCCGCGCACGATCGTGTCGTCCACGACGACCAGGCGCTTGCCGTCGATCACCGACCGCAACGGGTTGAGCTTGAGCCGGATGCCGAGCTGACGGATGGTGTTGCTCGGCTGGATGAAGGTGCGTCCGACGTAGGAGTTCTTCACCAGGCCGATGCCGTAGGGGATGCCACTGGCCTCGGCATAGCCGACCGCCGCCGGGGTGCCGCTCTCCGGCACCGAGATGACGAGGTCGGCGTCGACGGGTGCCTCGCGGGCGAGGCGGCGGCCCACCTCGACCCGCGTCTCATGCACCGACCGGCCGGCGATGGAGGTGTCGGGCCGGGCCAGGTAGACGTATTCGAACAGGCAACCCTTCGGCGTCGCTTCCGCGAAGCGCTTCGTGCGCAGGCCGTGCTCGTCGATCGCGATCAGCTCGCCCGGCTCGATCTCGCGGATGAACGAAGCGCCCACGATGTCGAGCGCGGCGCTCTCGGACGCGACCACCCACCCGCGCTCGAGTCGTCCGAGCACCAGCGGTCGCACTCCGTGCGGGTCGCGCGCGGCATAGAGCGTGTGCTCGTCCATGAAGACCAGCGAGAACGCACCGCGCAACAGCGGCAGCACCTCGAGCGCGGCCGCCTCGAGCGACATGTCCGGGTGACCGGCGAGCAGTGCGGTGACGAGGTCGGAGTCGTTGGTGGCCTTGGGCAACGGCCGGCTCGGGTCGACCGGGTCGCTGGCTTTGGCGGCGAGCTCGGCGGTGTTGGTCAGGTTGCCGTTGTGTCCAAGCGCGATTCCGCCACCGTGCTGGGAGGGCCGATAGGAGGGTTGCGCGTTCTCCCAGGTGCACGAGCCGGTGGTGGAGTAACGGCAGTGGCCGACGGCGAGGTGGCCTTGCAGGGCTGACAGCGTCGACTCGTCGAAGACCTGCGCGACGAGGCCGAGCTCCTTGTAGACGACGACCGTCGTGCCGTCCGAGACCGCCATGCCCGCCGCCTCCTGGCCGCGGTGCTGCAGCGCATAGAGACCGAAGTAGGTCAGCTTGGCGACATCTTCGCCGGGCGCCCAAACACCGAAGACGCCACAGGCGTCCTTGGGGGGCTGTTCGTCGTCCTGGTGAGAGACCACCGGGCGGCGCTCCAATGGGATCGGCGGAGGGGAAGCCGGTCACCCGTCAGTCTACCGGCAACTACGGGTCGAACGGCCCCTTCTCAGCCGACTCGAACGGCGGTATGACGGAACCCCAGAGAGCAGGTGGCAAGGATGAAGGTCCTCGTAGTCTTCGGTTCTGAACGCGGCGGCACGGCCGGTCTGGCGCAGATGATCGGTGCAGAGTTCGAGCGCCGTGGCATCACGGCCGAGGTGCGCAACGCGACAGCACCGGGTCCCGTCGACGCCGACGTCGTCGTCATCGGCGGGGCGCTCTATCTGGACCGGTGGCACAGTGACGCGCGCCATTTCGTTCGCCGCCGTCGGCTCGAGCTCGCCGGCAAACCGGTCTGGCTGTTCAGCAGCGGGCCGCTCGACGACTCGGCACGGGCCGGTGATCTCGCTCCGGTGACCCAGGTGCGTGAGCTCGCGGCCGCGATCGACGCGCACGGCCACATGACGTTCGGTGGGCGTCTCGAGCCGGGGGCCAAGGGTCTGATCGCCCGGTCGATGGCCCGCAAGCTCGCCGGGGACTACCGCGACCCAGCACAGGTTGCGGAGTGGGTGGCGCAGATCTGCCACACCCTCGCTCCAACCGTGACCCCGGCAGCGCCGATCGGGGCTGTGAGCGTCCCGCGGCAGCGCGGCCGCACCCGCCAGCACGCACCCGGCTGAGCCCGGCCTGACACGGGTTGCGACCGGGCGACTGCGTGTCGTGACCGCCGTTGTGCGCGGTCACCACATACCCGTCACGAGTTCGGATCGCTACGAGGTAGGAACGGCCTTACTTGTGGGCAACTAGCGCCCGACAGCCGCCGTCGGAGCGGCTCCCAGGGAGGTCGGAGCATGCGCAAGATCGTCATCGGGGGAATCGCTGCGACATTTGGCGTGTCCACTGCCCTCGCCACCGGAGCGTTCGCCGGTAACCCCGCCAGCAACGGCGCCCAGCGCAGCGGCTTGTCGCCGACATCTGGGTCCACCAGCAGCCAGTGCGTCGAGGGCAGTGGAGCCGGCACCAACGGCTTCGTCATCTTGAACGCCCCCGGCCCCCCCGGCGCAGCCAAGAAGCTGATCGGTGAGGTGTCGCTCAAGCGCGGGGCGCCCAACACGACCTACATGGTCAACGTGTCTGTCGGCAACGACAACTGCATGCCGGAGGGCACGCTCACGACCAACGGCCAGGGCAACGGCAACGCCCACATCGCGGACTCCACCCTCACGAACGGCAGCTTCTACGTCGTGCTGCAGCTCGGGGCCAGCGAGGTGTATGCCAGCGGCCCGGTGGCAGTCAACTAGTGCATCGGAACGACCCGGGCAGGATGCCTGCCCGGGTCGTTCCTTGTTCAGCTGAGGACAGGAAGGCAGCTGGACAGGTCCGCGCGTTCACCGCTCGCCGAGACTCGCCCGGCCTCCAGCGCCGCCGCCCATGAGACCCGCCCGGTCGCGAGCTCGAGCCACGTGACCGGGTCGGTCTCCACGACGTTGGGCGGGGTCCCGCGGGTGTGCCGAGGTCCGGACAGGACCTGCACGGCCACGACGGGTGGCACCCGGACCTCGACCGAACGCCCGGGATGGCGAGCGGCCAGAGTCGCAGCGAGGAGCCGCGCCGTCACCGCCTCGGCCTCTGGGTCGAGCTCGGCGGCGACACCCGCGGCCGCGGCGAGGTCGAGGGCATGCACGCAGCCTTCGAGGCAGCGGCTCGGCAGGTAGTGCGCCAGCGTGATCACCCCGCCCGCGGCCGGCAACAGGGTCGCGTCGTCGAGCGCTGCGAGCGCCGCGACCGCCGCGTCGGTCTGCTTGTGAACCGCCGCGCGCAACATGTCGGGGCTGCAACCGGCCGCCTGCTCCCGACCGCGCGCCGCGATGGCAGCGGCCTGCGCGCCGGCGTCGTCGTAGTAGGTCGTCGCGTCGAGTCGACGCGCGCCGGGCTGGAGCACGCCGTCGCGCATCCGCAGGAGATGGCTGGGGTTGCGCCCCAGGTGCGCGACCAGCTCCGCCACCGTCCAGTCGCCCAGCCGGGTCGGCATCGCGAAGGCAGCGGCGGGCACCGCGTCGACCATCCGCTCGATCGCCCGCCATTGCGCGACGGTCCCTGCCCGCACCCGTCGCGGGTCGAGCCGGAGTGCGGGCATCAGCGCCGCGCCATCAGCCGAACAGCGCGGGCAGGCCGCCTTCGTGGGCGGCGCCGAGGTCCGCGAGGCCGACGGTGAACAGCCCGTCGACCACGAGCGCGTCGCCACCGGTGCGACCGAGACGGGTGACCGGCAGCCCGGTGTCGCCGGCGAGCGTCATCAACCGGTCGAGCGACGCATCGGTGCAGGTGACGACAGCGCGTGCCGTTGACTCGCCGAACAAGCCCGCGAAGGGGTCACCGTCGAGGACAACTCTTGCTCCGACGCCACGCCACAGTGCGGCCTCGACGAGTGCCGGTCCGAGGCCGCCATCGGACACGTCGTGCGCACTCGTCAGCAAACCCTCGGCGGCGCCTTGCTGCACGAGATCTGCAAGCGCGCGTTCGGCCGCGAGCCGCACGAGCGGTGGCCAGCCGCCGAGGTGACCGTGCACGACCCAGGCCCACTCGGAGCCGCCGAACTCGGGCTCGGACGCGCCGAGGAGCAGGATGACGTCGTCGTCGCCCGCGAAACCGCTCGGCAGGCGCTTGCGAACGTCGTCGATGACGCCGAGAACACCCACTACCGGCGTCGGGTTGATCGCGGTCGCGCCGGTCTGGTTGTAGAAGCTGACGTTGCCGCCGGTCACCGGCACCCCGAGCTCGAGGCAACCGTCGGCGAGGCCACGGGTCGCCTCGGCGAATTGCCACATGACCGAGGGGTCTTCCGGCGAGCCGAAGTTGAGGCAGTTGGTGACGGCGAGCGGACGGGCCCCCGACATCGAGACGTTGCGGTAGGCCTCAGCCAGCGCCAGCTGCGCCCCGGCGTAGGGATCGAGCCGGGCATAGCGACCGTTGCCGTCCAACGCCAGCGCGATGCCACGGAAGCTGTCGTCGTCGAGGCGCAGCAGCCCGGCGTCGTGTGGCATCGCGAGCACGGTGCCGCCGAGCACATAGCGGTCGTACTGCTCGGTCACCCACCGCCTGCTGCAGAGGTTGGGCGACGACACCAGCTGCAGCAGGGTCGCGCGCAGCTCCTCGCCGGAAGCCGGCCGGGGCAGCATGTCCGGTGCGTCCTGCTGCAACGCGTCCTGATCGGCCGGGCGCGCAAGCGGCCGGTCATAGACCGGTCCGTCATCGGCCAGGGACTCGGGCGGGACGTCGACGACGACGTCACCGTGCCAGGTCACCACGAGGCGTCCGGCGCCCTCATCTGAGTCGTCGACGACGTCACCGATGACGGTGGCGTGCACTCCCCACCGCTCGCACAGGGACAGCACCTCGGCGACGTCAGCCGGCTGGACGATGGCGAGCATGCGTTCCTGCGACTCACTGGTGATGACCTCGAGCGGCGTCATCGACGGTTCGCGTAACGGCACCCGGTCGAGCGCGACGCGCATGCCGCTGCCGCCGTGCGACGCCGTCTCGGTGGTTGCGCAGGACAGACCGGCACCACCGAGATCCTGGATGCCGGTGACTAGCCCGCGGTCGAACAGCTCCAGGCAACACTCGATGAGGATCTTCTCGGTGAACGGATCACCGACCTGCACCGACGGACGCTTGGACGGACTCTCGTCGTCGAAGCTGGCGCTCGCGAGAACGGATACGCCGCCGATGCCGTCCCGGCCGGTCTTGGCTCCTAGCAGGATCACCTGGTTGCCGGCGCCTTCGGCCCGCGCGAGCTGAATGCGGTCGACCGGCATCACCCCGACACACAAGGCGTTGACGAGCGGGTTGCCGTTGTAGGTCGGGTCGAAACCGACCTCGCCGCCGACGTTGGGCAATCCGAGGCAGTTGCCATAGCCGCCGACACCGGCCACGACACCGCCGACCAACCGCCGGGTGTCCGGGTTGTCGACTGCACCGAAGCGCAGGGAGTCCATCACCCCTATCGGCCGCGCACCCATCGTGAGGATGTCGCGGACAATGCCGCCGACGCCCGTCGCGGCGCCTTGGTAGGGCTCGACGTAGGACGGGTGGTTGTGGCTCTCGACCTTGAACGTCACGGCCAGGCCGTGGCCGACATCCACCACACCGGCGTTCTCACCGATCCCGACGAGCAGCACGTCGGTGTCGGGAGCCTTGTCGCCGAACTGTCGCAGGTGGACCTTGCTGGACTTGTAGGAGCAGTGCTCGCTCCACATGACGGAGTACATGGCCAGCTCGGTGTCGGTCGGCCGGCGGCCGAGGATGTCCTTGATCCGCGCGTACTCATCGTCCTTGAGACCGAGCTCGGCGTAAGGCTGATCGACATCGGGCGTGCTGCGGGCGTGCTCGACGGTCTCGTAGGTCATGCAGTGACCATGGACTTCAAGACTGAGACGAACATCGCGAGCCCGTCGGCACCCGGGCCGGTGAGCGCATCGATCGCGTGCTCGGGATGCGGCATCAGCCCTACGACGTTGCCGGCCTCGTTGCGGATACCGGCGATGTCGCGCAGCGAGCCGTTCGGGTTGCCGCCGACATACCGGAACACGACGCGGCCGCTCGCTTCGAGGTCGTCGAGGGTCTGTGGATCGGCGACGTAGCGCCCTTCGCCGTTCTTCAGCGGGATGGTGATCTCCGAGCCGGCGGCGTACTCGCTCGTCCATGGGGTGGACGCGGTTTCCACCCGCAGCCGCTGGTCAAGGCAGGTGAAGTGCAGACCGGCGTTGCGGATCAGGGCGCCGGGCAACAGGTGCGACTCGCAGAGCACCTGGAAGCCATTGCAGATTCCGAGGACGGCCAGGCCGTTAGCGGCGGCTTCGACGACCTCGCGCATGATCGGGGAGAACCGCGCGATCGCGCCGCAGCGCAGGTAGTCGCCGTAGGAGAAGCCGCCGGGAAGCACCACGGCGTCGACTTGACGAAGATCGTGGTCGCCGTGCCAGAGCGAGATCGGCTCGGCGCCGGCGAGCCGGACGGCTCGCAGGGCGTCCCGGTCGTCGAGCGATCCGGGGAACGTGACGACCCCGATGCGGGCGGTCATGGGTGAGAGCTCCTGCGGCTGGCGGGCGGTGCCTTCACTCTACCGGCGCCGGACAGCCGGGG
>JAVEEH010000199.1 GCA_030840545.1 Frankiaceae bacterium
GCCCGCGTCGTGCCGCCAGATCACGCTTCCGGTCCCCGTCATCGACAACGACGAGCTCGGCAAGATCATTCACATCAATGACGACGGAGACCTGCCGGGCTTCGCCGCCAAGGTCGTGAGTGGTCTCTACCGCGTCGCCGGTGGCGGGGCGGCTCTGCGCGAGGCACTCGAGCGCATCCGATCTGAGGTCAGCGCGGCCATCGCCGACGGCACCCGCATCGTCGTTCTCTCCGACCGTGACAGCGACGCCGAGCTCGCCCCGATCCCGTCACTGCTGCTGACCGCGTCGGTGCACCACCACCTGATCCGCGAGAAGTCACGGACGACGGTCGGGCTCATCGTCGAGTCCGGCGACGTCCGCGAGGTGCACCACGTCGCCTTGCTGATCGGCTTCGGCGCGGCCGCCGTCAACCCCTACCTGGCGATGGAGACGGTCGAGGACCTGGTCGCAGCCGGCGTCATCCCGCTGCCCGCCGACAAGGCGATCCACAACTACATCAAGGCCCTCGGCAAGGGTGTCCTCAAGGTCATGTCCAAGATGGGCGTCTCGACCGTGGCGTCCTACACCGGCGCGCAGATCTTCGAGGCGATCGGTCTCGCCCAGGACGTGGTCGACGACTACTTCACCGGCACCACGTCACGGCTCGGTGGTGTCGGCCTCGATGTGTTGGCCGCCGAGGTCGAGGCGCGGCACAAGCACGCCTACCCGCGGGTCCCGCACAAGCATCGACGGCTCGCTGTCGGCGGGGAGTACCAGTGGCGCCGCGAGGGTGAGCTCCACCTGTTCAACCCGCAGACGGTGTTCAAGCTCCAGCATGCGACCCGGTCCGGCCGCTACGACGTCTTCAAGGACTACAGCGCTGCGGTCGACGAGCAGTCCGAGCGGCTGATGACGTTGCGTGGCCTCATCGACCTCAAGACCGGTGAACGGCCACCAGTCCCGATCGACGAGGTCGAGCCGGTCAGCGAGATCGTCAGGCGGTTCGCCACCGGCGCGATGTCCTACGGGTCGATCAGCGCCGAGGCGCACGAGACGCTCGCGATCGCGATGAACTCCCTCGGCGCCAAGAGCAACACCGGCGAAGGCGGCGAGGACACCGATCGGCTGCACGACCCGGAGCGCCGGTCGGCCATCAAGCAGGTGGCCAGCGGTCGCTTCGGCGTCACGAGCGACTACCTCACCAACGCCAGTGACCTGCAGATCAAGATGGCGCAGGGAGCCAAGCCGGGCGAAGGCGGTCAGCTGCCCGGGCACAAGGTCTATCCGTGGATCGCCAAGACCCGTCACTCCACGCCCGGCGTCGGGCTGATCTCACCCCCGCCGCATCACGACATCTACTCCATCGAAGACCTCAAGCAGCTGATCCACGACCTCAAGAACGCCAACCCGTCCGCCCGCGTGCACGTCAAGCTCGTCGCCGAGGTGGGTGTCGGCACCGTCGCCGCAGGTGTCAGCAAGGCACACGCCGACGTCGTACTCATCTCCGGCCATGACGGCGGCACCGGCGCCTCACCGTTGACGTCGCTCAAGCACGCGGGTGCGCCGTGGGAGCTCGGGCTCGCCGAGACGCAGCAGACACTGCTGCTCAACGGCTTGCGTGACCGGATCGTGGTGCAGGTCGACGGTCAGATGAAGACCGGTCGCGACGTCGTCATCGCCGCGCTGCTCGGCGCGGAGGAGTTCGGCTTCGCCACGGCACCGCTGGTCGTCTCGGGTTGCATCATGATGCGCGTCTGTCACCTCGACACCTGCCCGGTGGGTGTGGCGACGCAGAACCCCGAGCTGCGCAAGCGCTTCACCGGTCGCCCCGAGTTCGTCGTGAACTTCTTCGAGTTCGTCGCCGAGGAGGTTCGCGAGCACCTTGCTGCATTGGGCTTCCGGTCGATCGAAGAGGTGATCGGCCACGCCGAGCTGCTCGACACGACGCGGGCGGTCGAGCACTGGAAGGCCAGCGGGCTCGACCTGACGCCGATGTTGCACGTGCCCGATGTCGACGGCCCGCGCTTCTGCACCCAGGCGCAGGACCACGGCCTCGACCGCGCCCTCGACAACACGTTGATCCAGCTCAGCGAGGGCGCGCTCGCCGACGCCTCACCGGTGCGACTCGAGCTGCCGATCCGCAACGTCAACCGCACCGTCGGCACGATGCTCGGCCATGAAGTGACCTTGCGCTACGGCGAAGAAGGGTTGCCCGAGGGCACCATCGACGTCACGTTCACCGGATCGGCGGGCCAGTCGTTCGGCACGTTCCTGCCCCGCGGGATCACCTTGCGCCTCATCGGGGACGCCAACGACTATGTCGGCAAGGGTCTGTCCGGCGGCCGGCTCGTGCTGCGGCCGGCGGCCGATGCGCCCTTCCGTGCAGAGGACAACATCATCGGCGGCAACGTCATGCTCTACGGCGCGACCGGCGGCGAGGCATTCGTGCGCGGCGTGGTCGGCGAGCGGTTCGGCGTCCGCAACTCCGGCGCGACCGCTGTCGTCGAAGGCGTCGGCGACCATGCCTGCGAATACATGACCGGCGGCCGCATCGTCATCCTCGGTCCGACCGGGCGCAACGTGGCCGCCGGGATGAGCGGTGGTGTCGCCTACGTCATCGACCTGGCCGAGCAGCGCCTCAACCGCGAGATGGTCGACCTCGACCCCCTCGACGATGACGACCGCGTGTTCCTGCGCGAGACGGTGACCAAGCACGCCGGCGAGACCGCGTCGACCGTTGCGACCGCTTTGCTCGCGGACTGGGACGTCTCGGTCGAGCGTTTCAGCAAGATCATGCCGCGCGACTTCAAACGAGTGCTCGAAGCGGCCCGCGAAGCCGAGTCGCGAGGTGTCGACGTCGACGAGGCGATCATGGCGGCGTCTCATGGCTGACCCCCGCGGCTTCCTGACCACTGCGCGCGAGACACCCATGCGGCGCCCGGTCGACGTGCGCATCCTCGACTGGCACGAGGTCTACGAGGAGTTCCCGCACGAGCGGCTCCAGCAACAGGCCGGCCGTTGCATGGACTGCGGCATCCCGTTCTGCCACCAGGGCTGCCCGCTCGGCAACCTCATCCCGGAGTGGAACGACCTGGTCTGGCGGGACGACTGGCGCGAGGCGATCGAACGCCTCCATGCGACCAACAACTTCCCGGAGTTCACCGGCCGACTGTGTCCCGCTCCCTGCGAGACGTCGTGCGTGCTCGGCATCAACCAGGACCCGGTCACCATCAAGCAGGTCGAGGTCGAGATCGTCGACCGCGCCTGGGACGAGGGCTGGATCGCGCCGCAGGTGCCGGAGCGCCTGTCGGGCAAGACGGTGGCCATCGTCGGGTCCGGTCCGGCCGGGCTCGCGGCCGCGCAGCAGCTGACCCGGGTCGGTCACACGGTCGTCGTCTACGAGCGGGCCGACCGCATCGGTGGCCTGCTGCGTTACGGCATCCCCGAGTTCAAGATGGAGAAGCGCCACCTCGAGCTGCGGCTGCAGCAGATGCGCGAGGAGGGCACCAGGTTCCGGCCCGGCGTGGACATCGGTGCCGACATCACCGGCGAGCAGCTGCGCAAGCGACACGACGTCGTCGTGCTGGCCGGCGGGGCGACCGCCTCGCGTGACCTGCCGGTGCCAGGCCGCGAGCTCGGCGGCATCTACGCGGCGATGGACTACCTGCCCGGCTCCAACCTGGTGCAGGAGGGTGACCTCGAGGCGCCGCCGATCACTGCTGCGGGCCAGGACGTCGTCATCATCGGCGGCGGTGACACGGGCGCCGACTGCCTCGGCACCGCGCATCGGCAGGGTGCCCGCTCGGTGACGCAGCTCGAGATCCTTGCCCGGCCACCGGACCAGCGCAGCGACGCGATGCCCTGGCCGACCTATCCGATGACCTTCCGGGTGTCGAGCGCGCACGAGGAGGGCGGCGATCGGGTGTTCGCGGTGTCCACCCAGCAGTTCGTCGGTGACGAGCAGGGCAACGTGCGCGCGCTGGTGCTGACCGAGGTCGACGAGAAGTTCCAACCGATCGCGGGCACCGAGCGGGAGCTGCCCGCCCAGCTGGTGCTGCTCGCCATGGGCTTCACGGGGCCGGAGCGGGGTCCGCTGCTCGACGGTCTCGGGGTGGAGCTGGATGCGCGCGGCAACGTGGCCCGGGACGGGGAGTGGGCGACATCGGTGCCCGGCGTCTATGTCTGCGGCGACATGGGGCGCGGCCAGTCGCTCATCGTGTGGGCGATCGCGGAGGGACGAGCCTGCGCCGCTGCCGTCGACCGCCACCTCATGGGTGACACCCAGCTGCCGGCGCCGATCTTGCCCACGGATCGCCCCATCGCCTGAGACAGTCCCTGGATTCCGGCCGTGTGCTATGCCGCTCTGTGGTCTGATCCGTCCTGTCCGGTCAGGGGGCCGGCGGGAGGGGGAGAGGGCATGCGTAAGCCAGGAATGAGGAGCGCGGCGGCCGCTGTGGTCGCTACCGGAGCCTTGCTGGCGGGGACGGCGGTCGCTCCGAGCGTCGCAGTCGCCAGCAGCGGGGTCCGCACCATCACCGTGACCATGACGGCGAAATCCATCCGATTCTCAACCGGTACGACGCTGACCGCCGGTCGAGCCATCATCAAGGTCGTCTCGCCCAAGGGCAACCACGCGCTGCAGCTGATCAAGCTGCAGGCCGGCTACCCGCCGAAACAGGCCAACCACGATGTCAACGCCGCATTCGGCGGTGACCTCAAGGCGATCCATCGCGTCGACACCAAGATCCTGTGGTTGGGTGGCGCCCCGGCCGCGCCTCACCACCCGGGCAGGTTCGTCGAGACGCTCTACGCCGGCACGCTCTACGCGACCGACCAGAATGGCAACGCCTTCGCGA
The DNA here is from genome assembly GCA_030840545.1 of Frankiaceae bacterium. GTDB lineage: Bacteria > Actinomycetota > Actinomycetes > JAFAQI01 > JAFAQI01 > JAFAQI01. The sequence continues at coordinate 4,837 of JAVEEH010000199.1, forward strand.
AGATCAACGTCGTCGGCTCGCCGGGTGCCTCCGGCTGGGTCGCCAACTCGAGCACGATCACCGTCGTCAGGCCCAACCGGTTCCGCACGACGTCGACGCTGCCGCGCTCGGGCTACACGCTGTTCCGCAACAGTGCTGCTGAGCCGCACATGCTCGTGTTCCAGCAGGTGAAGAAGTCGACGACCCACAAAGATGTGAACGACTACATCAAGTCCGGTGGTCACGGAAACCCGCCGTGGGCGCTGCCGGAGGCCACGGCAGCCAGCGTCATCTCGCCGGGGACGCAAATCTTGTTCCAGTACCACCTACCGGCGGGGAGATACCTGCTGACCTGCTTCTGGCCGGACAAGTCGTCCGGCATGCCGCACTTCTTCATGGG
>JAVEEH010000236.1 GCA_030840545.1 Frankiaceae bacterium
CCAGACGACGCGCCGATCGGTAGTTCCCCGGGTGGCGAACTGGACCCATCCAAATCGAAGGTGCTGCACCGACGCTTTCGGCGGCAGACAAGCGGGTCGGCTACCGATGGTCCACTCGCCTGGTGAGGACCGCCACGGAACGTCAAGCGGCACGGCATACGACCAATCGCCAGCCGACAAGCCGATCTGGTCACTTCCCGCGTAGGCCCGGCCCGTGCTGACGTGGACCTTGGCCGGACGGTCCGACCGCAGGTTCCAGCCGAGTGCGAGGCCGCCGGCGAACACGACTACAAGCAGGGCCAGTCCCGCGAGGATCCGGTGAGCACCCGGCCCGTTGGCAGTGCGCACCGAACCACCCGTCGTGTCAGCAGTGGGCGGCATCTCGCTCGCGGGCGCGCTGGGTGCCACGCCGACAGCCTAGGCATTTCGTGAGGGAGCGACCAGGGACGTTCACCGTGCTGCGCCCCACAGATGCCGGCGGACGGGGTTCGATCGGGCCGCTGCGGACGCCGGGTGTTGTCCGCACGCTCCACGTCCGTTCCACATCTGCCCCACGTTTTGCTCCACGAGGGGCTCGTGGGCAACAGGCAAATAGAGCGAACCCGCAGGCGACTGACCCTGCGGGTTCTATGGGGTGAGTGACGGGACTTGAACCCGCGACACCCGGGACCACAACCCGGTGCTCTACCAGCTGAGCTACACCCACCATGCGGCCGGAGCCGCGGGCTCAAAGTGTAGCGGTGGTCAGCTCGGCGCCGGGCCGGGCGGACGCGGCGCAAACGCCCGCTCGGCGGCGGCCCGCGCCGCGTCGGTGTCCGGCCCGGGTGCGGGCACGAACACCGCCTCCCGGTAGTAGCGGAGCTCGTTGATCGAGTCGATGATGTCGCCGAGCGCGCGGTGCCCGCCGGTCTTTGCCGGCGCGTTGTAGTAAGCGCGCGGATACCACCGCCGGGCCAGCTCCTTGATGCTCGACACGTCGATCATCCGGTAGTGCAGGTGGTCATCCAGCCGGGGCATGTAGCGGACGATGAAGGACCGGTCCGTCGCGATCGAGTTGCCACACAGCGGCGCCTTGCGCCGCTCCGGGACGAAGCGCTGGATGTAGTCCAGGACCTGCTGCTCGGCCTGCTCCAACGTGGTGGTCGCCGCGGCCAGAGCCTCGAGCAGCCCGGACGCCGTGTGCATCTCCCGGACGATGTCCTCCATGCCGGCGAGCTTGTCCGGGTCGGTCGCGATGAGGATGTCGAGACCCCCGTCGAGGATGGTCAGCTCGCTGTCGGTGACGACGACCGCGACCTCGACGAGCACTTCCTTCGTCGGGTCGAGGCCGGTCATCTCGCAGTCGATCCACACGAGCGGCTCGGTCACGGTCGATAACCCTAGGCGAGTCACTCGACCGCCGCCGGTGGCCTACCCTGCGGGGGCCGGTGAACCCGGCCGGCGCCCGTAGCTCAGTGGATAGAGCAGCCGCCTTCTAAGCGGTTGGTCGCAGGTTCGATCCCTGCCGGGCGCGCCCACTCTCCGCCGAGCTCCGGTGCCAACGCCCGCCGTGCCACCGCCCGGAAGTCGGCCGCCGACAGCCGACCCGCACCGTCGGGGACGACGCCGAGCAACGGAGCGCCGGCGTAGCTCTCGACGTCATCGAGATTCGCCTGCGCCGCGAGGTCGGGCTCCGACGGCCAGGCCCCGATGACGACGCCGGCGCACCGGAGCCCGCGGCGACGCAGTGCCTCGCAGGTCAGCCCGATGCCGTTGAGCGTGCCCAGCCCGGCGGCCGCGACCACGAGCACCGGCGCGGCGAGCAGCCCGGCGAGGTCCGCGATGGTGTGCCCGTCCTCGTCGAGCCGCACCAGCAGCCCGCCCGCCCCCTCGACCAGGATCAGGTCATGACCGGCCAAGGCACGGATGTGCTCGGCCATGGCCGCTACCCGCAACGTCGGGACGCCGGCCCGACGAGCTGCCGTCGCCGGCGCGAGCGGCTCTGGATAACGGACCAGCTCATGCACGTCGGCCACCCTCGACAACCGTCGTACGACGTCGACGTCCGCCTCCTCCGACCCCTCGATGCCGGTCTGGGCGGCCTTCACCACCGCGACGTCGCGCCCCGCGGCTGCCGCCACAGCGGCGACGGCCGCCGTCACGATGGTCTTGCCGATCTCGGTGCCGGTGCCGGTCACCACAAGGGTGCTCACGGCACCGACCGCAGCGCGTCGAGCACCACCACCGTCGCGTGCTCGATGTCGTCATCGGTCAGGTCGGCGCGCGCGGTGAGCCGCAACCGGCTCGTCCCGGCTGGGACTGACGGCGGACGGAAGCAGCCGACGTCGACACCGTGTTCTCGGCAGCGATCGGCGACGGCCACCGCTCGGTGAGCGTCACCGAGCACGACCGAGACGACGACGGCGCTCGGCGGCGGGACGCCGAGGCCACGTGCGAGCTGCTGCGCCCGCTCCCGTGCGCGCTCCGGCAGGGTCGGCTCGGCCTGCAGCACCTCGAGGGCACGTCGGGCGGCGCCGGCACATGCGGGCGCCAGCCCGGTGTCGAAGATGAATGTGCGGGCGGTGTCGACGAGATGCTCGATCACGTCGGCGCCGGCGAGCACCGCGCCGCCCTGACTGCCCAGCGCCTTCGACAAGGTGATCGTCCGTACGACGTCGGGCTCCGCCTGAATGCCGACCTCGACGGCCAGCCCGGCCCCCTTGGGGCCGAGCACCCCGAGCGAGTGCGCCTCGTCCACCACGAGCACCGCGCCGTGCCGGCGACTGGTCGCGTGCAGCTCGGCCAGCGCCGCGACCTCACCATCGGTGCTGAACACCCCGTCGGTAACGACGATCGCCCGCGGAACATCGCGTCCTTCGAGCAGCCGGTCGACGTCATCGGCGTCGGCGTGCCGCGCCACCGCCACGCGGGCCTGCGACAGCCGACAGCCATCGATAAGCGACGCGTGGTTGCGCTCATCGGAGACGACCAGCGTGTCCGCGTCGGCCAGCGCCGTCACAACCGCGAGGTTCGCGGCGTAACCCGTCGCGAAGACCAGGGCGCGCTCGGCACCGGTGAAACGCGCGAGCGCGAGCTCGAGATCCTCGTGCAGCTCGGTCGTGCCGGTGACCAGGCGCGACCCGGTGGAACCCGCCCCCCACATCCGGGTTGCGTCGACGGCGGCCTCGATGACGCGGGGGTCTCGCGCGAGTCCGAGGTAGTCGTTGCCGGCGAGGTCGATCCGCGCATCGCCGGCGCGTCGCACCCGCAGCCTGCGGCGGAGCCCGGCCTTGTCGCGCTCAGTGGCGAGCGCCCCCAGCCACTCGTGGAACCCCGCGCCGTTCATCCGACGGCCACGCGCGCCGCATCGACCAGGGCCGCACCGATCAGCTCGACGTCGTCCTCGGAGCAGACGTACGGCGGCATCGCGTAGACCAGCTTGCCGAACGGGCGGAGCCACACCCCGCGAGCGATCGCCGCGTCGGTGGCTGCCGCGACGTCGACGGGCGCATCCAGCTCGATCACGCCGATCGCACCGAGCACCCGGACGTCGGCGACGTGGGGGAGAGCTCGGGCCGGGGTGAGCGCCTCGGTGAGTCCCTTCTCGATGCGCTGTACGTTCCCTTGCCAGTCGCCGTCGAGCAGCAGGTCGATGCTCGCGACCGCCACGGCAGTCGCCAACGGGTTGCCCATGAATGTCGGTCCGTGCAGCAGGGCCCCCACCGCACCCGAGCTGATGACCTCCGCCACTCGCGCGGTGCACAGTGTCGCGGCGAGCGACAGGTAACCGCCCGTCAACGCCTTGCCGACGCACATGATGTCGGGGTCAACCCCGGCCAGCTCCATCGCGAACAACGCACCGGCACGACCGAAGCCGGTCGCGATCTCGTCGGCGATGAGCAACACGTCGTGCTCGTCACACAGTCGACGCAGCACGGTCACGTAGGACGGGTCGTAGAACCGCATGCCGCCGGCGCCCTGCACTACCGGCTCGATGATGACCGCGGCGAGCTCGTCCGCATGCGCGGCGAACAAGGCACTCGTCGCCGCCAACCAGTCCGCGTCGACCGCCCGGTCGACACCCCCCGGCGGCATCGGCGCGAACACTTGCTCCTTCAGCACGTCCGTGAACACGTGGTGCATCCCGTTGACCGGGTCGCAGACGGACATGGCCATGAACGTGTCGCCGTGATAGCCGCCGCGGATGGTTAGCAGCCGCGACTTGCGCGGCCGGTCCTGCGCCTGCCAGAACTGCATTGCCATCTTCGCCGCGACCTCGACCGCGACCGATCCCGAGTCGCAGAGAAAGACCCGCTCCAACCCGACCGGCGTGATGTCGACGAGCCGCGCCGCCAAGCGGGTTGCCGGCTCGTGGGTCAGCCCACCGAACATGACGTGCGCAACCCGGCCGAGCTGCTCCTGCACGGCCTGGTCCAGCACCGGGTGCCGATAGCCATGGATGGCCGCCCACCAGCTCGACATCCCGTCGACGAGCTCGCGACCGTCGTCCAGCGTGAGTCGGACCCCGGCGGCGCCGGTGACGACGCGAGGTGGGACGACGGTCGGCGCGGGCGCGTAGGGATGCCACACATGCCGGGCGTCGAGCCGGCGCAGGTCGTCCGGGTCGGACGGCAGGTGCGACGGCGGCGAGGTCACCGGCGCATTCTGTCAGTGGCACACTTCTGCCCACGATGACCGACCGACCGCACATCACGCCGGGCGAGCGCTTCGCCGACATCGACCAGTGGGACCACAACCGGGTCCAACCACCGCACATCTGGGCGACGCTCGGCTACCGCCGCGTCTCCTGGGAGCCCGGCGCGACCGAGGTCGCCTGGGACGCCACCGAGAACTACTGCTTCCCCACCGCCGGCGGGCCGGTCGTCCAGGGCGGGCTCGTGACTGCGCTGCTCGACGCCGGGATGGGCGGCGCGTGCTGGACCGTGCTCGACCGGGACCAGGCCTTCCTGACGGCCGACCTGCGAGTGGAGTTCCTGCGCAGCGCACGCGTCGGCACGTTGACGGCGCATGGCTGGGTCGTCCGGCGTACGCGTCGCGTCGTCTTCTGCGCCGCCGAGCTCCGCGACGACGCCGGCGTGATTCTCGCGAACGCTCGCTGCACGCAGGTCGTGCTCCCGGCCGAGGGTCGGGCCGGGCGTTACGAGAAGTACGACGACGCAGGTGCACCTCCGGACGACGGGCGGGGTTGAGGCGATGACGGACGGCGATGTGACGTCGCTGGTCGAGAAGGCGGCGCCGCCCAAGGCGGTCGGCGACTATCTCGCCGCCGAGCTCGGCGACGACACGTGGCGGGACTGCCACGTCACGCTGATCTCGGGAGGCAAGTCCAACCTCACGTTCTTCGTCGAGTCCGGCGCTGGCGAGGTCGTGCTACGCCGGCCGCCATTGAGCACTGTCCTGCCGACCGCGCACGACATGCGGCGCGAGCATCGGGTGATGACGGGTCTGTGGGACACCCCGGTGCCGGTGCCCAAGACGCTGGCCCTGTG
>JAVEEH010000269.1 GCA_030840545.1 Frankiaceae bacterium
CAGCCTCCGCATCGAAACGAGGTACGCCGAACACATGGTCGATGTGCCCGTGGCTGTAGACCGCAGCGTGCAACGGCAGGTCTGGTCGCCATTGCCGGACGCGCTGGTGCAGCAGCTCGGCGAACAGCGGATCGGCCGTGTCGACCAGGAGCAGTCCATCGGCCGTGTCGACTACTGTCGCGTTGGAGAAGCCGTGCCAGAAGGCAACGCCGTCCGCGACGTCGACGAGGTCGCCGACACCGCTGCCGAGCGGGTGGTGCGTGTCAACCGTCGCGGTGCCGGTCCAGAGCTGCTCGGCGAGCTCCAGCACATCTGTCATGCGCGCAGCATCACAGATGCTTGCTCAGAGGCCGGACGTGCCGTCCCAGCTCCAGGAGAAGTACGGTCCGCCGCCGCAGGTCGCGGTCGCGAGGCCGTTCACCGACAGGAAAGCGTCCTTCTGCAGCTGGCCGCAGTGCGCCCGCCGCGGTGCCTCGTGCGGGTCGTCGCCGGACCGGTTGGGGACGTCCGAGGTCGGCGGCCAGTCGGTGCCGTGATGTCCTTCGGGCGTGACGTTGGTCGCCGGCCCGCTGTCGAACAGAGTGATCGCCGAGCCGGCGTAGGAACCACCGGTGATCGGCGGGATGTCCCAGAACGGGTCCTGGTAGGGACCGAAACGCTGCGGGACGAGCGGCGGGAAGAAGCCATGCGCACCGATCGTCCGCGCCTCGGTCTCGGCGGTGATGTTCGCGACCTGGTGGTCCCCGTAGGCCAGCTGCAGCAGCACCGCGTGCGTCGGGGTGGCGGGCAGACCGCTGGTCATGTGCGACGCATAGCCGTTCGGGTCGGACCGGTCCCAGAGCGTCTGGATGAGGTCGAGGACGAGCATCCGCTGCGACTGCTCGGGATACGCCGTGTCCAGCAGCTGCGAGTAGCCGATCTGGGCCGTCGGGTCCGTCGGGTCGAACGCGGTGGGGTCGAAGGCCGACAGTGGCTTCTGCGCGACGTAGTCGCTCGACCGGGGCAGCAGCACCGAGTAGTTCATGCCGACCACGCCGAGCGTGCAGTGCCGCACGTCGACGGACACAGCGCAGACGGTGCCGCCGTAGATGCCGCCCTGGCTGTTGCCGTCGTAGTAGGGCTGTGTGGTGTCGATGAACGATGTGCCGTCCGACCACTGGAACGCCGTGGACGAGCCGAAGCCCTTCGGGTGGACCATCAGCCGCGCGAGGTAGAGGAAGTTGAGCTCCCCCTGCTGCACCCGGTCGGTGAGGAACGGGAACCGCGACAGGTCCTGCAGTGCGATCACCGCGTTGGGGATGTCGGAGGAGGCCATGCCGGTCCAGTCGGTCGCGCAGTAGAGCATCGCGTGGTCGTTGGCCATGGTCTTCTGCGGGCCCGAGTTGACCTCACCAGCACCGCCGAACAATCCGTGACCGTATTCGACTGGTCGCATCAGCTGATGCTGGGCGAAGGCCGTCCGGCCCACGTTGCAGATGAAGTTGGCCTGGTAGGTCTGGCCGGGTGTCTGTGACGGGACGGCGTCGGGATTGGTGGGGTCGAGAGCGAACTGACCGGGGGTCGGGCAGTCGTTGAAGACGCCCTGGGTGACCTGGTCGCATTTCGTCGGCGGTTCGCAGCTCGGTGCGATGTAACACGGCACGGTGAAGTGACCGGTTACCCGGCGCGCAACCTGGCTGTCCTGCGCCGCCGACATGTCGGTGACCGAGTCGACCGTGAAAGCCGGCGCGTTGCCCTGGACGATGCCGTCGCCGGTCGTGCTGTCGCCGAGCTGCGCGAACGCGTCGTTGCGGATGGCCAGCAAGCGCCCGGTCACGTTGGCGGTGCTCGCGGTGGTGAAGTCCCAGGCGAGGTAGAGGTCCTTGCGTGCGACGCCGGCCTGCTTGAGTGTCGAGAACAGGTTCTCCATGTGCTGGCGCCGCGGGTCGGTCAGCGGCGCCGTTCCGTCGCGGTAAGCCTTGAAGGCGGCGGGTGGTGGTGCGACGGTGCCGTCATCCTTCACGAGGTGGCGCAGCGCCACGATGTAGCGGTGTCCGTCGGTGAGGTTCACCGCCGGATGGATCATCAGGTCCTGCTGCACGCTGCCGGTCTGTGTCGGTCCGCTCTCGTCCGTGTACTGGTCGACCTCCGCCCACACCGGCCACTTGCGACCGGTGGCGGTGTCGAGGACGACGACCCCGAGATTGCCCGAGCTGTCGTTCATGCCGAGGTTGGTCACCGGCGGCAGACCGGAGGGCACCAGGTCGGAGTTCTTCGTCATGCCAGGGACGTAGGTCAGGATCTGCGCGCCGGCGCTGAAGCCGTCGCTGCGGTTCCACTCCTGCGGCTCGATCGGCTTGCCCTCGGCGTTGCGCGGCATGCCCAGCACGTTGAGGTCGAGGCGACGACCGGTGGTGCTGGTCGCGTCCGGCGCCGTGAACCAGTCGTTCGGGTAGGGGAGCATGCACTGCGCCGGGTCGATCGGGTCACACGCCGCAGGGTTCGTGGGGTCGGTCCCGTGGCCGGCCCAGTGGTCGTCCGCCGGGGGCACCCAGTCGCCGTTCCCGTGGCCGTGTCCCTTCCCCTTGTCGTTGGCCGGGCCGTTGTGGGGTCCGCCCTGTCCCATGGCCACGGCGGGAGTCCCGACGGCGACCAGGGCAACGAGGGCGACAAGGGGGAGTCGTCGCAGCATGCCGATGTGTTCGCCGTCCGGGCCGCCGACCCCTTTCGCGGACCACCACGACTCGCTGGATCTCGCTTGTGATCAGTCACAAGCAGCCCGATCGGGCCATTCCACCGGGGCGCGGGGGTGGGCACGTTTGCCTCACGCCGTCGCACCGATGTGACGGCAGGGGAGGGCACATGAACGGTGCAATGGTCTTCAGCTGGAAGGGCAGCATTCCGGGCCGTGAGGCCAAGGGTCTCGAGGTGTTCACGAAGAGCATCGAGCGGTTCGAGCAGCTCGCCAAGGAGGGACGTATCCACGCCCACCACGAATACATCGCGCTGACCGGCACGGTGGGTGGCTTCGTGATCATCGAGGGCGACGTCGAGGAGCTGCAGAAGATCAGCGTCGAGCCCGAGACACTCGCGCTCAACTCTCAGGCCGGTGCGATCGTCGAAGGCTTCGAGGGGCAGCTCTACCTGGGTGGCAACGACAAGTCGGTGCAGGAGGTCATGGGCGTCTATGTCGGCGCGCTGGCCGAGATCGGCTACATGTAGCCGTCACCGCACACTGAGCGCCCACGGGCCCTGCACCCGCCCGTGGGTGAGCGCTGACAGAGCCGCTCAGTCGGACGGGGTCCGACCGCTGGTGTCGGAGTTGGCGCGCGCGGCGCCGACCAGTCGCGGGATCACCTCACCGAGCTCACCCGGCTCCCAGCGCGCACCCTTGTCCTCCGC
>JAVEEH010000282.1 GCA_030840545.1 Frankiaceae bacterium
GACGGGCTCCTCACCAGTCGCTGGGAGGACGCCGGCGAAGTGGGCGGCTCCCGGCCCCGACGCCGGCTCTATCAGGTGAGCGACAAGGCGCTCGGCGTGCTCCAGCGATCGCGCGCCCTGCAGGCGCCGGCGCCGGCGACCCGACCTCGGCTGGCGTCGCAGTGACCGTCCCACAAGCGGCGCTCGAGCATCGGGCGACCCGGCTTGTCTGGTGGTGGTGCGTCGCCTACAGCTCGCTCACCCCCGCCGGGCCGCGCCGCCGCCGCCGCGGCGAGATCCGCAGCCACCTCTGGGAGTCGGAGGCCGCGGGTTTGCATCCCAGACGGGTGGCGTTCGCTGCGGTGCGTGGCGCCCACGCCGACCTGGCCTGGGCGGTGATCGCCGGGTTCGGGGCACTCGTGCGGTCGTTCGCCACGCCCACCCCCTACGTCGTCCTGGCTGCGATCTTCCCCGTCCAGGCATGGCTGGGGTCGAGCATGTCGGGGCACAAGTCGGCGCAGTGGTTCGAAGCGTCGGGCCTGGTCGGCGGTCTCGCCATGCTGTGTCTCGCCCTGGCGGCATGGTTCGCCACGCGCCATCGTCCTTGACAATCGGCAGGTATCTTCCGATAACATTCGTGGGCATCGACAAGGGGGCAGTCATGGCACGCATCTTCAGCCGGCCCAAGCGGGTCTATGTCGCGCTCGTAGTCCTCATGGTGGGGCTCTTCGCGCTCAGCGGTGTGGGTCAGACCGACGGCAGCAGCGTCAGCTGGATCGGCGCCATCGGCTGGTTCGGCTTCCTCCTCACCGTCCTCGTCACGCTGATTTACACCTTGGCGCTCGCCATTCGCGCCGCGGTGGGCCGTCGCACCGCCTGAGCGGCGCAGCCGGCGGGTCAGACCGGCGGGGTGCCGACCTCGGCGCGCAACCTGTCGCGGTCGAGAGTGATGAAGCCGCCGGACTCGCGGTGAACGAGGCCGTCCGACTCGAGCTCGGCCAGCACCCGCCCGACCACTTCACGCACCGTCCCGACAGCTTGAGCCAGCTGTTTCTGCGTGAGCTGCACCGTCTCGCCGTCGACCTCGGCGCGCATCAGCAGATGCCGGCCGACCCGCTGGCGCATGCTCGCGAACGCTGATCCCCGGAGCTCTGCCAGTGCGGCGTGCTGGTCGTGTGCGAGCTGCCGGGCGATCGCGCGGGCCAGGTCCGGATGACCCGGCAGCAAGCGCATGAACGCATCCAGTGAAAAACGCACGAGCCGCACCGGCGTGAGTGACTCCATGTCCAGGAGCCGTGGGCGGCCGAACAGCGTGCTGCTGCCGAAGACCGCGCCGGCACCGATGTAGGCAACGGTCTGCTGGCGCTCGGGCTCGCCGCTCACGAACTCGCGCAGCCGGCCGCGGACTATCAGCCCGAACGGGACGGCGTCGGGGCCGGAGCCGTTGATGATCGCACCCGCGGCGTAGTCGCAGAGCATGGAGGCGTGGAAGATCCGGCGGCGGGTGTCCGGAGTCACGTCGCCCAACGGCCCGACGGCAACGGCCAACCGCAGGGCCCGCTCCAGCGACGCTTGCTCCCTGTCGTCGTCACCCGCTTCTTCCGGTCGGGTCACGTCGGCATCGGCGGCCACTGGATGAACGGGATGCACACCTCCGGTGTCGGACCGACCGGGTGACCTGCGACTGTGCCGGACTCGGGCGGGACGCACAGGAACGATGTCGGGCCATTGGAGGCTGCCGGCGTGGCCTGCGCGACGGGAGGGGACGATGCGGCGGCCGGCGTCAGGACCGCGAGCGCAACCGCGAGATGCTGGGCTCTCATGCCCGTTCTACGGGCTGGACGGCCTACTCAGGCAAAAACCTACGTCTTGCCGGCCTTGCAGCCGATGTAGGTCGTGCTCACCTCAACGCCGTCGCGCAGGCAGGCGCGCACCGACTTCACCGGACCGTCGCCGGGGTGCTTGACCACCACTCCCTTGCCGCCGTCGTTCTGCTCGACGGGGCCGGCTTTGAACCGATGCGGCGGCAGGAGCATCACCGGCCGGTCGGCCGATGTGGCCTGCCCGGCCTGCCTCGACCCACCCGCCGACGAGGGCTGACCGTGCCGGGCGGCACCGCCAGGCGCCGCGGGACGGGCAGCGCCGTCGCCGGCGTGGCCTCGGGCGGGGCGGGTCGCGCCGTCATGACTGGGGAGTCGCCAGGGTGCAACCTGCGGCAGCAGGGTCAGCAGTGCCGCTGACACCACCGCAAGCCCGGTCGCCGTGGTCGCGCTGCGCCACGGTCGCAGCCGCCGGATGCGCAGGACTCCGAACGCCGCCAAGGTGGCTGCGAGCCGCGACCGCATGACGGCGCGCGCTCGTTTGAGCAGAGATTCGGTCGCCTGCCGGCTCATCCCGAGGCTGTGCGCGGCGGCCGGCACCGTGCCCTGCTCGGCGATGGCATGCAGCACCTCCCGGTGCCGAGCCGGCAGCTCCCGGACCTTCTGGACGAGCCAGGCGTCCTCGAGCCGCTCGCTGACCAGGTCGCCCGGGTCCACCGCGATGCTTGCGGGCAGCAGGCGCGGCAGGTGCCGCCGCTCGGTCGAGCGCTCGCGGTGCTGGTCGGCGCAGATCCGCAGTGTGACCGCGTTGAGCCAGGCGCCGAGCCGAGCCTGGTCGAGGGTGTCCCAGTGCGCTGCCGCCCGAGCGAGCGCCTCCTGAACGGCGTCCTCGGCGGCTTCGGCCGACGGCGCGTGCCGGCGGGCGGTCTGCAGTAGGACGTCGCGATGCTCGGCGAGCTGTTCCCACGAGGACCTCGGCCCACGTGCTGACGGCATCCGTGCCCACCGTTCCCGCGACTCGGCCCCGGTCCGCAGGTTACCGCGCGGTAAATATCTCGGCTTGGGGGGTTCCGTGACGGTTCGGGCATCGCCTCGCGGGGGCAACGGGGAGGAGTGGCGGTCCTGGTGTCGAAATTCGTCTTCATGCCCTCTGACCTGCGACGTCGGCTCATCGTGGCCGCCGTCCTGGTGCTCGCCGGGGCCGGCTATGCCGCCGCGCCGCTGGCTTCCGCGGCCATGAGCGCCCCCGCGATGGTGCTCGGGCACGTGCCAACCGCCCAGTCGCCACTCG
>JAVEEH010000302.1 GCA_030840545.1 Frankiaceae bacterium
GTTCCTCTGCTCGCCCAACAACCCGACCGGCACCGCGATGGACCCCGAGGTCGTGGCCGCAGTCACCGCGGCCGCGACCGGGATCGTGGTCGTCGACGAGGCCTACGCCGAGTTCTCCTCCCGGCCGACGCTGCTGCCGCTGCTCGCGTCGCGCCCGGGCCTGGTCGTGACCCGGACGATGTCGAAGGCGTTTGCGTTCGCGGGTGCCCGGGTCGGTTATCTCGCCGCGTCGCCGGCCGTGGTCGACGCGCTGCGTCTCGTCCGGCTCCCCTACCACCTGTCGGCGTTGACGCAGGCCGCTGCGCTGGCCGCGCTCCGCCACGCCGACCAGACCCTCGCGAGCGTCGAACGGGTGAAGGCGGAACGCGACCGGATCATCCGTGCGCTGCGCTCCCGCGGTCTCCGGGTCGTCGACTCGGACGCCAACTTCGTGCTCTTCGGCCACTTCGACGATCAGCGCAAGGTATGGCAGGCCTTGCTGGATCGCGGTGTACTGGTCCGCGATGTCGGCCTCACCGGCTGGCTGCGCGTCTCGGCCGGGCTGCCTGCGGAGACGGACGTGTTCCTGTCAGCGATGGACGAGGTGCTCGCATCATGAGTCGACGTGCACGGATCGAGAGATCGACCAAGGAGTCGCAGGTCGAGGTGTCGCTCGATCTCGACGGCACCGGGACGACCGACGTGGCGACCGGCGTGCCGTTCTTCGACCACATGCTCGCGCAGCTCGGCAAGCACGCCCTGTTCGATCTCAAGGTGCGGGCCGTGGGCGACGTCGAGGTCGACGCGCACCACACCGTGGAGGACGTTGCGATCGTGCTCGGCCAGGCACTGTGCGAAGCGCTCGGTGACAAGGTCGGCATCGTGCGCTTCGGCGATGCCCTAGTGCCGTTGGACGAGACCCTGGTGCAGGTCGCTGTCGATGTCTCCGGCCGGCCTTACTGCGTGCACGAGGAACCGGACCTGGTCGAGCTGATCGGCTCCTACGACACCACGCTCACCCGGCACATCTTCGAGTCGTTCGCCTCCTCCGCCCAGATCTGCCTGCAGATCCGCGTGCTCGGCGGTCGCAACGCCCACCACGTCGTCGAGGCGCAGTTCAAGGCAGTGGCCCGGGCCCTGCGGACGGCGGTCGCGATCGACCCGCGCGCGTCGGGAGTGCCCTCGACCAAGGGTGTCCTGTGATGCGACCGCGCGTGGTCGTTCTCGACTACGGCTCCGGCAACCTGCGCTCAGCCGAGCGCGCACTCGACCGGGTCGGCGCTGACGTCACCGTCACGGACGACACCGACACGGCGGCAGAGTGTGACGGTCTGGTGGTGCCGGGGGTGGGTGCGTTCGCGGCCTGCATGGAGGGCGTACGCCGGGTCGGTGGCGACGTCGCCGTGCGGTCCCGGGTGGCAGCGGACCGGCCGGTGTTGGGCATCTGCGTCGGCATGCAGGTGCTCTACGACCGGGGCGCCGAACACGGCGTCGAGACCGTCGGCGTCGGGGTGCTGACCGGGAGCGTGGAACAGCTGCACGCCCCGGTGCTGCCGCACATGGGCTGGAACACGGTGCAGCCACCGCCGCAGACACACCTGTTCGCCGGGGTGGAAGGAGAGCGGTTCTACTTCGTGCACTCCTACGGCGTCCGGCCCGGCGGCGCCGGCGAGACGGTCTCCGAGCACGGTGAACGATTCGTCGCAGGTGTCGAGCACGGCGCGCTCAGCGCGACGCAGTTCCATCCGGAGAAGTCCGGCGAGGCCGGACTGCACCTACTGGACAACTGGGTCAAATCGTTGTCGTGATGCCAAAAGCCCCGCGGGACCCCGGCCCAGTCGATATCCTGACCGCCGCCAAAGGGGGGCGATCACGTGCGTCGAACTTGGGGTCTCGGAATCAGCATGGCCATCATGGCCACCGGTTTGTGGCTGCCCGGAGCGTCCGCAGCCGGTACCGACCGTCCGGACAGCTTTCGGACGGCCAAGAGCGCTCCCGCCTCGGCGCCGGGGAAGTGGCTCCGGGAGACCCTGGGAAGCGCCGGTGACCAGGACTGGTTCCGGTTCACCCTCGCGCAGCCGGCCTGGGCGCTGGTGACCCTCGGGCACCTTCCCGCCGACTATGCGGTCGCGCTCTACGACTCCCACCACGCACTGGTGGGCAAGTCCGACCGCACGGGACGCCGGTTCGAGCAGCTCTACCGGTCGCTCGGCACCGGCGACTACTTCGTCAAGGTCAACTCACCCTCCGGCGCCCACGCCGGAACGCCGTTCGCGCTGAAGTTCCAGCCGCTCGCCGCCGAGATGGTCGTCGCGGAGCAGCGCAACGTCCATGACACGTCCACCGGCTTCGACATCAAGGGCGAGCTGCTCAACAACACCTCGACCTGGCTCGAGGTGCGGCGCATTCACGTCACCTGGTTCGACAAGAACGGCGCCAAGCTCGGTGGCTGCGACGAGGGCGTGATCCCCGCGCCCGTCGCGCCGCGTCATCGCGTCGAGTTCGACGTCGAGAACGGCCAGCCCGAGTGTGGGGACCAGCCCTCCGGCGCTGCGTCCTACCAGCTCAGAGTCCACACGGGGACGACGACCGCGCGGACGCCTGCGGGCCTCGTCATGAAGCCCGGAACGCACACCAGCACACCCACGCAGCGCATCTACAAGGGGACGGTCACCAACACGTCCAACCAGACGATGCACGGCGTCTACCCGACCGTCATCGAGTACGACTCCTATGGCCGGGCGATCGCGTTCGGCTATGACCACTTTGCCTCGCTGGCGCCCGGCAAGAGCCGTAACTACCTCATGGCGATCAACACGAGCAAGCTGCCGAAGCCCAACGGTTTCCGGGAGTACACCTCCATTACCAACGGCTGACTCCAGCCGAGCCGGAGCGGGCGACCGCTACCGTTTCGGCGTGCCCGGATTCGTCCTGCTGCCCGCCGTCGACGTCGCTGACGGTCGCGCCGTGCGTCTCGTCCAGGGGGAGGCCGGCAGCGAGACGTCGTACGGCGACCCGCTCACGGCCGCGATGCAGTGGCAGGACGGCGGGGCGGAGTGGGTCCATCTGGTGGACCTGGACGCGGCCTTCGGACGAGGCAGCAACCGGGAGCTCATCGCCGACGTGGTGGGCAAGCTCGACGTGGCCGTCGAGCTCTCGGGCGGCATCCGCGACGACGCGTCGCTCGCCGCAGCGCTCGCGACCGGGGCGGCGCGGGTCAACGTCGGCACCGCGGCACTCGAGGACCCGGACTGGGTGCGCGCCGCCATCGCCGCGCACGGCGAGCGGATCGCCGTGGGGCTGGATGTCCGTGGCACGACGCTGGCCGCCAGGGGCTGGACGCAGGAGGGCGGTGAGCTGTTCGACGTCCTCGCCCGGCTCGACGCGGACGGGTGCGCGCGCTATGTCGTGACCGACGTCCGTCGCGACGGCACCCTCACCGGTCCCAACCTCGACCTGCTCCGCTCGGTGTGCGCGGTCACTTCCCGGCCGGTCGTGGCCAGTGGCGGCGTGAGCAGCCTCGACGACCTGCGCGCTCTCGCGGCGCTGCAGCCGATCGGCGTGGAGGGCTCGATCGTCGGCAAGGCGCTCTATGCCGGTGCGTTCACGTTGCCGGAGGCGTTGGCGGCGGTGACATGAGGGAGAGCTTCGGGTCGGACGGGCCGTGGGAGAAGCGTTACGGCTATGCGCGCGCGGTCGCGGCCGGACCGCACCTGTGGGTGTCAGGCTGCACGAGCGTCGTCGACGGCGAGGTGGCGCACGAATCCGATCCGGCGGCCCAGACCAGGGTCGCGTTCGCGGTCGCGTTGCGGGCGATGGACCGCGCCGGGTTCGACCTCGGCGACGTCGTCCGGACGCGGATGTTCGTCATCGGCCTGCCGGTGCATGGCGAGGCGGTCGCAACAGTGCATGGCGAGCTGTTCGGCGCCGTGCTGCCGGCGAGCACACTCGTCGGCGTCAGCGCGCTGGTTGATCCTCGGCTGCTCGTCGAGGTCGAGGTGGAGTGCTATCGGGAGCAGCCGTGACGGTCGCGGTCCGCGTGATCCCGTGCCTCGACGTCGATGCGGGGCGAGTGGTCAAGGGGGTCAACTTCCGGGACCTGCGTGATGCGGGCGACCCGGTCGAGATGGCGCAGGTCTATGACGCAGAGGGCGCGGACGAGCTCGTCTTCCTCGACATCACCGCGTCCAGCGACAGCCGGGAGACGACCTACGACGTGGTCCGGCGTACCGCCGAGCAGGTCTTCATCCCGCTCACGGTCGGCGGCGGGGTGCGCTCGGTCGAGGACGTCGACCGCTTGTTGCGTGCCGGTGCCGACAAGGTCTCGTTCAACACAGCTGCGATCGCGCGGCCGGCGCTGCTGCAGGAGGCCGCCCGCCGGTTCGGCTCGCAGTGCATCGTCCTGTCCGTGGACGCACGGCGTGCCCGCGCCGCGGGCAGCGGGTCGGGCTTCGAGGTGACGACGCACGGCGGCCGAAAGGGCACCGGCATCGACGCGGTCGAGTGGTCGGCGCGGGGCCAGGAGCTCGGCGTCGGCGAGATCCTCCTCAACTCGATGGACGCCGACGGCACCCGGCAGGGTTACGACGTCGCGATGATCGAGGCGGTGCGTGCCGTCGTCTCCGTCCCCGTCATCGCATCCGGGGGTGCGGGCGCGGTCGGCGACTTCGCCCCGGCTGTGCTGGCGGGTGCCGATGCGGTGCTCGCGGCGAGCGTGTTCCACTTCGGGACCCTGAGCATCGGCGAGGTCAAAGCAGCACTGCGCGCCGCGGGACAAGTGGTGCGCTGACTCGCACGGCAGAATGGGTGCATGTCCGCACCTCGACCGACCGCTCTCGACCCTGCCATCAGCGCTCGCCTCAAGCGCGACGAGCACGGGCTGTTCCCGGCGGTCGCCCAGCAGTGGGACAGCGGCGAGGTCCTGATGGTGGGCTGGATGGACGACGAAGCGCTGCACCGCACCCTGACCACCGGACGCTGCACCTACTGGAGCCGCAGCCGGCAGGAGTACTGGGTCAAGGGCGAGACCAGCGGTCACCAGCAGTGGGTCAAGGCCGTGGCCCTGGACTGTGACGGGGACACGGTGCTCGTTCAGGTCGACCAGCTCGGCGCGGCCTGCCACACCGGCGATCGCACCTGCTTCGATGCCGACATCCTCGACGTCGTGGTCGGAGTGCCGTCGCGATGAGCCTCGCCGAGCCCGATCTCGCCGGGTTCCTCGACGCCCTCGACCGCGACCGGGTGGTCCCCGTCATGCGGCGGCTGCTGGCCGACGCGGAAACACCGGTGAGTGCCTACCGCAAGCTCGCCGACGGGCGCCCGGGCACCTTCCTCCTGGAGTCGGCGGAGCACGGAGGCGTGTGGTCCCGCTACTCCTTCGTGGGCGTCCGATCGGCCGCGACGCTGACAGAGCGGAACGGCCGCGCCTGCTGGAGCGGCATCGGTCCGGAGGACCACCCCGAGGACCCGCTCGAAGCCTTGCGCGACGCCATCTCCCGGCTGCACACCGAGCGCTCCCGCACCGACCTGCCACCGCTCACCGGTGGACTGGTCGGCTACCTCGGCTATGACGCCGTGCGCCGCCTGGAGCGGCTGCCGACGCTGACGGAGGACGACCTCGAAGTCCCCGAGCTCCAGTTCCTGCTGGCGACCGATGTCGCCGTGCTCGACCACTCCGACGGCTCCATCCTGCTGATCGCCAACGTGATCCGTCGCCTCACGCCGCACGCCGAGGACGACCCGGAACGCGCTTACGCAGACGCGCTCGCCCGGCTCGACGCGATGGAGGCCGATCTCGCGAAGTCGGCCGAGTCGTCGGTCGCCACTGTCGACCGGTCGGGTCAGCCGACGTTCATCGGACGCACGACGCGGGCCGACTACATGGCCGCGGTGGAGACGGCCAAGGAGCACATCCGGGCCGGCGACGCCTTCCAGATCGTGCTGTCCCAGCGTTTCGAGACCGCCGTCGAGGCCGATCCGCTGGACGTCTACCGGGTGCTGCGAGCCTCGAACCCGTCGCCGTACATGTACCTGTTGCGATTCGCGGACCTCGACGTCGTCGGATCCTCACCCGAAGTGCTCGTCAAGGTCGACGGTCGACGGGCACTCATGCATCCGATCGCCGGCACCCGGCCGCGGGGCGCCACCCCGGAGGACGACGCGCGGCTGGCCGCGGAGCTGCTCGCGGACCCCAAGGAGCGGGCCGAGCACGTGATGCTGGTCGACCTCGGTCGCAACGACCTCGGTCGGGTCTGCGAGCCGGGCACGGTCGAGGTCGTCGACCTGCTCAAGGTCGAGCGTTACTCCCACGTCATGCATCTGGTGTCGACGGTCGTGGGCGAGGTCCGCGCCGGGCTCACGGCACTCGACGTGCTGTGCGCGTGCTTCCCCGCAGGCACGTTGTCAGGCGCTCCGAAGGTGCGCGCGATGGAGCTGATCGAGGAGCTCGAACCGACCCGCCGCGGCCTCTACGGCGGCATCGTGGGCTATGTCGACGTGGCGGGGGACATGGACACCGCGATCGCCATCCGCACGGTGGCGATCCGCGGTGGGCGCGCGTTCGTCCAGGCCGGCGCCGGCATCGTCGCGGACTCCGACCCGGCGCTCGAAGACGCCGAGTGCCGCAACAAGGCGGCCGCGGTGCTGGGGGCGATCGCGGCTGCCGCGACCTTGCGACTCGCCGGTCGATGACCGGGCGACGCGGTCTGCTCATCGCGCTGACCGGCTGTGTTGTCGGCGGTGCGCTGGTCCTCCTGGCCGGTGGCCGGGAGTGGGGGAGCGCCTTGGTGACGGCCGAGACCGGCGCGCGCAGCCGGGTCGGTGTCACCGGGCATGCCGCTGCGCCGGCGTTGCCGGCGCTCGGCCTGGCCTTGCTCGTCTTCGCCGGGGCGATCGTGGCAGCGCGGGAATGGCTCCGCCGACTCGTCGGGCTGCTGCTCGTCATCGTCGGCGGTGCCGTCGTCGGGATGGCGCTGTCGTCCGGCCACGACGTGGCCGCGGCGCTGCGACGTCGAGCGTTCGGCGTACAGCACCTCGTGGTCCACGGCTCGGTCAGCGGCTGGGCCGTTGTCGCCGCTGTCGGGGGCGCGGTGGCCGTGCTGGCCGGTGCGTTGACCGTGGTCGTCGGCGCGCGGTGGCCGGCCATGGGCGCGCGTTACGACGCGCCGGCGGCGCGCGACGCCGTGCCAGCCGGCAACGGTCCGGCCGAACCGGCGGTGGCCTGGGACGC
>JAVEEH010000338.1 GCA_030840545.1 Frankiaceae bacterium
ATGCTCAGCCACGACGCGCTGTCATCGGCGGCCTGGGCCGCCGACGCCGCCGGCAAGGCGACCGGCGAGCCGCCGACCTCGTCCTCGCTGCTGCCACTGCCGCTGTCACACGTGTATGGCCTCACGATCAGCGTGATGGGGCTGCACGCGACCGAGCCCGGCACATCGGTGTTGATGCGCTGGTTCGACCCGGTCGGGTGGCTCGAGCTCGCGGCGCGGCATCGGGTCGAGATCAGTGCGTTGGTGCCGTCGATGTTCCAGATGTTGTTGGCCCAGCCGATGGAGGACTACGACCTCACCGCGTTGCGCCGGATGGCCAGCGGCGGTGCGTCCCTGCCGCCGGAGGTCGCCGAGGAGTTCACCAAGCGGGTGCCCGGCGTCGAGATCACGGAGGGATACGGCTGCACCGAGTCGGCGGCGATCATCTCGACGTCACCGCCGGGGCAGGCCCGTCCGGGCAGTGTGGGCAAGCCGCCGCCGTTGATCGAGGTCCGGATCGAGAAGGCCGACGGCAGCCCCGCCGCCGCGGGTGAGGACGGCGAGATCTGCGCGCGCGGGCCCAACCTCATGACCGGCTACTGGCACGCGCCGGAGGAGACCGCGTCGGCGTTGCGCGGCGGCTGGCTGCACACCGGTGACATCGGCCGCTTCGACGACGACGGCTATCTCTACGTCGTCGACCGCATCAAGGACCTGATCATCCGCGGCGGCATCAACGTCTATCCGCGCGACGTCGAGGACGCCCTGCTCGAACATCCCGACATCGTCGGCGCCGGCGTCGTGGGCAAGCCGGACACCAAGATGGGCGAAGAGGTCGTCGCCTTCGTGCAGCTGCGACCCGGCGCGGCGCAAGATGTCGAGCAGCTTCTCGCCTACGCCAAGTCGCGGCTGTCAGCCGCGAAGTATCCGCGCGACATCCGCATCGTCGACGCGCTGCCGCTGACGAGTGTGTTCAAGCTCGACCGCAAAGCCCTCCGCACCCAGCTCTGACCACACCCACCGCATCAGACGAGTGGGCGGGGTGGGGCGGTGCGGGCCGAGGCGAAGCGGCCGAGGCCGCGCACGCCCATCAGGCTCGCGGGCACCAACCACTGCCCGCCGACAAGCACGGCGCCCGGGGTGGGCGGCGGGACAGCCGGGGTGGTCGGCGCGACGCCCGCGCCGGCCGTGGCCAGCGTCGCCTCGCCCTCACGCGCTGCATGTCGGCCCGCCCCGCCGAGAAGCCGGGGAGCCCGCTGAACGGCGCCGTTGCCCGTCGCGAGGATGCCCATGCCGAGCAGGATCAGCAGGCCCAGCGCCGCGTCGTGAGCAGTCGTGCTCTTGGTGGGGGCCGCGGCCGTCGTCTGGCTGACCGGTGTGGTGGCCGGAGCACCCGTCCCCGCCACGACCGGGGCCGTGCCCGGGTCGGTGGCCGTCGTCGGTCCACCGGCGCCGGTGAGCATCGGCGGTGCCGGTACGCCGGCCGAGCCCGACGAACCGGTGGAGGTGCCGGTGCCCGTCGAGCCCCCGGTGTTGCCGGTCGTGCCACTGCCGCCGCCGCCGGCCGGTTGGGGCGGGCTGACCACGGGCGGAACGCTGGTGATCAGCAGGGACAGGGCGTCTGGCTTGGCGATGTCGAGGCTGAAGGGCTGGGTGGTGTCGGCGGGCACCGGGGTGCCGTCCGGCGCGGTGGCCGTCTGGATCGGCACGATGGCAAGGCTCAGCTGACCGGGAGTTGTGTCGGCTGACGAGTCCACGAGGAAGGTCAGGGTCTTGCCGTCGGCGGAGGGGTTGCCGACGTAGGCGTGGGTGGTGCAGTCGTAGGTCGGCGCGGCGGTGCCCGGCTGGTTGTCCCCGGGCTTCCAGGCCGATGTCGTCGGGCAGGCCTGGACCGGGATCGACGGCGAGG
Organism: Frankiaceae bacterium; assembly: GCA_030840545.1. Classification (GTDB taxonomy): domain Bacteria; phylum Actinomycetota; class Actinomycetes; order JAFAQI01; family JAFAQI01; genus JAFAQI01. The sequence goes on from JAVEEH010000338.1 coordinate 1,889, forward strand.
TCGACGGAGCGTTGGGGTTGAGGGCCGGGCCGGCCTGGGAACTGGCGATCTTCAGCTCGAGCGTGCCGGTCGCACCATCCGGCATGTTGTAGAGCACAGCCCCGAACGCGAGAACCTGACCGGGGGCCACGGCGACGTGCAGGCCGCCGCTGGGCGCGTTGGGCGCCGGAGCGGCGCCGCCAGGGGCGTTGTTCCACCAGCCGGTCTGCACGGGCGCGTCGGCGTTGGCTGCTGTCGGCCAGCCCGCTGCGCCGAGGCCGGCAGCAGCGAGGAAGAAGCCGGCAGCAGTGAGTCGCCGGGCGGTGAACATCCGCCCGCGCGCCGCCCGATGGCGACCGAGGTGGTCCGCTCCTGCTGGCTTCATCGGGCCCCCGCCTTCTGCGCCGTGCGCGGCGCTGCCGCGCTGCTGCGTTTGATCGTGCTGGGATCGCCGCCGAGGTAGGCGGTGACCACTCGGTCGTCGGTGAGAACGCGTTGCGGTGGCCCCTGCACGAGCACGGTGCCGAGATCGAGCGCGACGATCGAGTCGGACAACGACGTGATGAGCGGCATGTCGTGCTCGATGACGAGCATCGCGCAGCCGGTCTCCTCGCGGATCTTGCGCAGCAAAGGTCCGAGCGCCTCTGTCTCGCGTTGGGCGATGCCGCTCGACGGCTCGTCGAGCATCAGCACCGAGGGGTCGTGCGCGATCGACATCGCCAGGTCGACGATGCGCCTTGACCCCGTCGACAGCTCGGCGACGAACTTGTCGCGGAAGGCGCTCAGCCCCATCAGGTCGATGAGGTCGCCGACGGTGAACGCCACGTCCATCTCCGACTCGCGCATCGCTGGTGTGCCGAACAGCGCGGACACGTGGTCGCGCACCTCGATGTGACGCTCGAGCCCGAGCGCGATGTTCTCCGCGACGGTCAGCGACGGGAAGATCCGTGCGTCCTGGAAGGAACGACCGAGGCCGGCCGCCGCCCGCCGCTCCGGTGACCACTCGCTGATGTCGCGACCACTGAGCACGATGTGACCGCGCTGGGTCGGCAGGTGGCCGGAGATGATGTCGAAGATAGTCGTCTTGCCCGCACCGTTGGGCCCGATCAGTCCGAGGATCTCGCCCTCGTGCAGCGTGAAGGACACGTCGTTGACGGCGGAGATGCCACCGAAGTGGTGGCTGAGGCTGCGGATCGCGAGTGCCTCGGGACGCGTCACCGTCTCGGCGTCCTCCTTGACCCGCGCGCGCGACGTCGCCTTGGCGCCCAGCGTCTTGCCCGCTCGGTCGAGGAAGACCGAGCGCAGCACATCGTCACGAGCGAGCAGGTCCTCGGTCGGGCCCTCGAAACGCACCTGGCCCTTCTCCATGAAGTAGGCGCGCGTCGCGATGGTCAGCGCGACGTTGACGGACTGCTCGACGAGCACCACGGTCGCGCCTTCGGCATGAATGGCTCGTACGGCGTCCAGCAGGCGCTCGACGATCACGGGCGCCAGTCCGAGGGAAAGCTCGTCGATGATGAGCAGCTTGGGACGGGCGACGAACGCCATGCCCAGGGCGAGCTGCTGCTGCTCACCGCCGGACAGGTCGCCCGCCATCTGGCCCCAGCGCTCGGTGAGCCGCGGGAACATCGCGATCACCTGCTCGGTGCGGGACGCGATCTCGTCGGCTGACTGGTTGGCATAGAGCCAGCAGCCCGCCTTGAAGTGCTCGGCCACCGTCAGGGTGGGGAACACCGCCTTGCCGCCGGGCACCTGGACGATGCCGAGAGCCGTGGTCTGCTGCGGTGTCGCCTTGGTGATGTCGTGGCCGTCGAAAATCACCCGTCCGGCGGCGGGCGGCACCAGTCCCGAGATCGCCTTGAGCAGGGTGGACTTACCGGCACCGTTGGTGCCGAGCAGCGCGACGATCTCGCCCTGCTCCACCTGCATGTCGACGCCGAACAGCACCTGGACCTTGTCGTAGGCGACGTCGACGCCGTGACAGCTCAGCAGTGGCCCGTCGGGCACGGCGGCGGGATAGGCCTCGCGGGCCGGCTGGGAGCGACCTCCGCCGAACGGCATCTTCATCGGACCAGCTCCGGCTCGGGCATCTTCTCGTCCTCGACCAGCCGGTCGGCGACGAGAGAGGGGACGTGGATGTTGTGACGCTTCGCCAGCCGGCGCAGCCACTTGTCGCGCTCGGTGAAGACCCATCCCGCGAGACCGCCCGGGTTGAGGTAGAGGTTGAGGATCAGCAGTGGCCCGGTGAGGAGCAGCGGCATGACCTGGTCGACCGTGTTGCCGAGGTGGTGCCACAGCAACGGCCCGAACACGACGCTCGCCTCGAAGGCGATGACGCCGAGCGTGCCGCCGACGAGCGAGCCGAGACCGCCGATCGCAGCAGCGAGGAAGACGCCGATGCTGCTGAACACGTCGTAGTTGTCGGGGATGACGTTGTGCTGCAGGTAGGCGAACAGCACGCCGGCGATGCCACCGAACACGCCGGAGATCGCGAACGCCGCGAGCCGGGTCCGCACCGGGGAGACGGCGTAGGACGCCGCGGCTCGCTGGTTGTCGCGCAGGGCGATGAGCACGCGTCCGCTGTGCTGCCGGCGGAACGAGGCTGCGGCGAGCAGACTGAGCAGCAGAAAGCCGATGCACAGGAAGTAGAAGGCGGTGTCGTTCTCGAGGTCGAACTTGCCGTAGAGCAGCGGTCGGCGGATGTTCGCCGCCAGCCCGGACGGCAGCAGATGGCGGCCGATCCAGTAGTTCTTGTTGAGGATGTAGTACTGCGCGGCGTAGCCGAACGCGAGCGTCGTCACGGCCAGATACAGCCCCTGGATGCGGACCGCGGGCAGGCCGATGATCACGGCGGTGAGTGCCCCGGCCGCCATGCCGATGCCGAGAGCGGCAAAGAAGTCGATGTTGTGGTTGGCGACCAGTCCGCCGGAGGTTGCGGCTGCGATGCCGACGAGACCGAACTGGCCGAGACTGATCTGGCCCGCCCAACCGGTGAGGACCACCAGCGAGACCCCGATGATGCCGAAGATCGGCAGCAGGGTCAGGTGGTTCATGTCGCCCGGGCTGACCACGTAGGGCAACACGATCGCGAGCGTGGCCGCGGAGACCAACGCGATCGTGCGCAACCGGAGCACCTCCGGCAGTGACCGCAGCTCCACCGGGATCGGCCGGAACACCGCGATCGTCTGCCAACTCGACGCGTCACCCTCGATCGCCCGTGATCGGGACCGCCGCTGGGCGAGCAAGCCCAGCAGGATGAGCACGACCATCAAGGCGCTGGCGTAGTCGTTGGTCCCGGTCTGCAGGACGGATGCCGCGATGAGCAGGCCGATCCCCAAGCCGGTCATCAGCGCGACGCCGACGTTCTCCATCTTTGCCACCACCGCTGCGGCGAGGCCGTAGAGCAGCGTGTCGAAGCCGAGGGTCGCGTCACTGGGCACACCGATCAGCGGTGCCTCGGTGAATATCGCGAGCGCCGACAGCAGTCCCGCCAGCGCCCACGCGACGGTCGTGACCCGGGCCACCGGTACGCCGAGCAGCTCGGCCCGGTCGCTGTTCTCCGACGATGCCCGCAAGGCGATACCCAGGCGGGTCCGCTTCAAGAAGTAAGCCAGCGCACCCGTCAGCGCGATGACGACGATGAAGGCGAACAGCTGGTTGCCGGTGATGACCGGCTCACCGCGGCCGTTGCGGATCGCCACGTTCTGCCAGGGCGTGATGACGTGCGGGACGCCGGTCGCCCGCTCGCCGAACCAGACCGGGATGAAGAACCCGATGGCGGCGTAGGACTGGGCGATGCCGATCGACACCACGGTCACGATCAGTCGCGATGCCTTCTTGAAGCGCCGGAGCACCAGGATGTCGGTGAGCCCGCCGAACAACAAACCACCGACGATCGCGATCGGCATGGTGAGCAGGTAGTTGATGTGGTCCGCGGTGGACAGCAGCACGGCGGTGATCGCGGGCACGGCCCCGATCGCGGCGGCCGCGAAGTTGATGATGCGGCTGGTCCGGTAGGTGAGCACCAGGGCGACGCCGATGATGCCGTAGAGGCCGCCGAGCGAGAACCCACTGATGATCTCGGGCAAGGACAGGTGGAAGACGCCCTGGACGATGAGGAAGAAGACGATTGCCGCCAGCCCGCGCCGGCTCACCATGGCCGAAGTGCGGGACGACGACCCGAAGGACTTCAGGCGGTCGCCCACACCACCCAGGTCCGGACGCCAGGTCTCACTCAGACTCGTCACGAGCGCTTGTCCACGGTGGGAGCGGGCGGCTGGTTGAGGGTCGGGAACTGGCCGAGCCCGAAGCGCTTGCCCTCGATCTCGATGTAGTGGCCCGGCTTGCCGTTGTAGGGGCTCTTGGTGTGCTTGTTCCAGTACATGACCGCGACGTCCTGGGTCCAGCACCACGAGCCCTGCTTGAAGCCACGAGCCGGGTGCCCGGTTGTCCCGCCGCCACGAAGGCCCATCGACGGCGCCGCAGCCTGCATCCGGGCCGGCGTGAGGACCGGACCGGTGTTCTCGATCAGCGTCGCGAGCATGCCCCAGTCGTTCCAGACGATGCCGAGCGTGGCGGCGTCGATCGGCAGACTGCCGTTCTTGTTGCCGCTGCCGATCCGGTAGACCTTCACCGCGTCGGTCTGCTCAGGCGCTACCTGTGCGTCGTCCGCGCCGATGCCGATCGCGTTGTCGTAGGGACATCCCTGACTCGGTTTTGGACACGCTAGTGACGGTTGGCCACCGGAGTCCTCATAGGTCTGAGCGTTGGAGTCGAAGTCCATCGTCTGGTTGGTCGCCAGGATCGACTCGGGCCAGTAGTTGTTGTTCGCGTAGGCGTTGAGACCGAACTGTGGCGCGACCGGGTCGCACAGGCAGACCACGCTGGTCGCCGGGTTGTTCGGCGTGTTCATCGCCTGCTCGGTCTGCTGCGACTGCGTGGTCGCCGTGTTGATGTTCTGCGCGTAGAAGTACTCGTGGGTGATCTTCTCGCCGCAGCCCCGTTGCAGCGCCGGGTAGAGCACCTTCTTCACGGTGTCCTTGTTGTCCGGGTCGTTCGTGCTGACGACGCCGAGCACCCGCGGCTTGTTGCGGAAGTCCTCGAGCTTGTTCTGGTTGCCGGCGAAAATCGCTTTGCGTCCGCTGTTGCCCTGGCTGGTCATCTGATGACACCACCAGTCGGCGAACTCAAGCTCGGTCTGTGTTGAGCTCTGACCGCCGTCGTAGGAGTAGGGCGCGTTGGCGTTGTGGAACGCGTCAGAGAAGCCGCCGCCGCCGAAGTTGACGACGTGCAGTCGGGAGAGCTCCGCGTAGCACGCCGAGCACAACGTCGTTTCCCAGAACACGCCGTAGGGGTGGTAGGTGGAGACGATCTTGTCCATGTCACCGATGAGGCAGGGGTAGTTCGGCGGCACGGTCTGGCAGTTGCCTTGAACGGTGTCGATGTGCACGTGCCGGCCGTAGAGCTGGTAGTGGCTGTTGATGAACTTCTCGTAGGCGGCGTTCCAGGCCTTGGCCTGGTCGGCGTTGTAGTAGAGCCCCTGCGCCTTGAGGATCGCGTCGACCTCGGCGCCGTAGTCGGCGACGTAGTTGACGAGCTCGATGGTCGTGCTCGTCACGCCCTGCCACGTGGCGCCGCCGTTGTTGGCAAAGGGCGCTCCCGGCAGGCCGGGCACGCACTTGGGCGCGTAGTAGTAGATGGACGGGTCGAACTGCCGGCCGCCGATGCAGTGCTTGGTGTCACCGGTGAGCCCGGCTGTCCCAGGGGCGCTGCCGGGCACCTGTCCGCCGGTGCTGGTGCTGCCCGTCGTCGTGCCGCCGGGGCCGGTCACCGTCCCGCCGGGACCGGTCACCGTGCCACCGGGACCCGTGACAGTGCCCCCCGGGCCCGCGGCAGTGCCCCCGGGCTGGCCGGTGGTGCCCGGCACGGTGCCGTTCGGGCTGTAGGGCGTCGCGACACCGGCATTGTTCGCAGCCGGAGCCGTCGATGGTGCGGCCAGCACCAGGACGAGTTGGACGACCGCGAGCAGGACGATCGGGCCGAACTTCCCGAGCAAAGCGTTGCTGGGCACGGTGCAGCCTCCTGGGGGGCGGGAGCGGTGTGACCTGCGTCACAACCTGTAACAATGCACCATGAAACGGGGCGGATTGACAGGGAGGTAGCGGGTCCGACCTGGCTCTCTAACGCCCGAGCAGCCGGTAGGTGACGGCCGGCGCGTGGAAGCCCTTGAGGGCTTGCGGCGGAAGCCGCTCGAACGTGAAAGATCTTTCGGCGAGGTCCGCGATTGCCTGACTGACGACCACCGTCGCCGGGTTGGCGAGAGCCACCAGCCGGGCCGCCCGGTTGACGACTTCCCCGAAATAGTCACCCGACAGGCTCAGGACCGAGCCGCAGTCGGCGCCGATGCGGGCCAGCGGCACCAGCTCGGAGTCGGCCAGCCGGGCACTGAGCTCGAGCGCGATCGCGCAGCCCGCTTCGGCCGAGTCCGCGACGAACATCGCACCGTCGCCGATGAGCTTCACCACCCGTCCGCCGCCGGCGGTGACGATGTCGGAGACCGCGTCCTCGAACCCGCCCAGCAGCCCGGTGAGATCGGCCGGCGAGAGCGTGCGCGACAGCGCCGTGTAGCCGACGAGGTCGGCGAAGCCCACGTACAGGTTGCGGCGGGTCGCCGAGCTGTCCACATCCGGCGCCCATGCCCCGGACGCAACCCGCACCAGATGGGCCTTGAGCACCGCGCTGATCAGCGCCTCGAACGCCGGCAGGCTGTCGCGGGTGATCTCGACGTACTGAGTGACGACGTCGCTGTAGCTCACACCCGCGGTCAGCTCCGGCACCTCGAACTGCATGCGGAAGGCATCCACGATCGCTTCCGCGATCCGGGCGGTGGTTGTGCCGACCACCCGGGCGATGCCGAGGGACACGTCGACCCCGAGCAGCTCGGTCGTCCCCTGCGACACGATCGGCAGCGCCGCCACCAGGTCCGCCGGGACCCGGTCCCGCGGACCGACCGCGGAGGCGAAGCCCAGCGCCCGCCAGAACCTCGTGAAGCCCTCGACATCGAGGCCGCTGGCATCGGCTGCCTGTTGGAGGGACAGCGGCAGGTGCCCGTCGCGCAGCACCAGCTCGAGCGCCAGGTCGCCGGCCGAGCGGGACTCCCGGGACTCAGCCAGCTCCTCCTCGGTCGCCCCGAGCCGGCGCAGCAGCCGGCCGAGCCGCTCGTGCTCGAGCCAGTCGACGTCGCGGTGGGTGGGTTCGTCGGCCGTCACACGCGATTGGTATCAGAGCTGTCCATGATCGGCATTACTGTCCGGAATCAATCGTTACAGATCGTGACAGTTGTGTCATAGTGACTTCGGGCGCATCCCCAGACCGTGCGGAGGCGCCCTGGGAGCCGTCAATGGTCAAGCACCGGGAGGACCGAGGGGAGCCCACGAGTGGGCTGCCGCTCGAAGCGCTGATCAGCCTGGTCCAGGTCTGGCGCCGGCACTGGGACGAGGTCGGTGCGATCCAGCGAAAGCTGCCCCGCGCGGCCCGGGAGCGCCTGCAGGATCTCAACGCCGATGTCGACACGGCGCTGGCGCAGACACGGCATCTGTTCGCGTTGGAGTTCCCGCCCGAGACGGTCAGCCTGCTGCGGACCAAGTTCGACGACGCCCTCGCCGTGATCGAGTCGCTGGCTGACCGCCCGGCCGCGCGAGGGACCTCCGGTCGAGCCGCTGCCAACCGGGCGCTGGAGGCAACGCGGCTCGCGGTCAACGTCCGCGACATCGTCACGGCCGGCGAGTCGCTCGAGATGCACCTGCAGCCGATCGTGGCGCTCCACCGACCGATGCGTTCACCCGTCGGCTTCGAGGCACTCGCCCGTTTCCGTACGACGCCCTACGAGCCGCCCAACATCTGGCTCGAGCGAGCCGGCCAGGCCGGGCTCCAGCATGAGCTGGAGCTGAGCTGTGTCCGGTCGGCCTTGACGCTGGTGGACCTGCTGCCGGCGTCGGCGTACCTCGCGGTCAACGTCTCGCCGGAGACGTTGGTCTCGCCCGAGTTCGCGCGGATCGTGGCCGAGGCGCCGGCTGATCGACTCGTCGTCGAGGTGACCGAGCACGCGATCGTGCGCGAGTACGAGTCGCTCGTGAACGTCATCGGCGGTCTGCGTGAACACGGGTTGCGGCTGGCCGTCGACGACGCAGGGGCCGGCTTCGCGAGCTTCCGGCACGTCCTCGAGCTGAGCCCCGAGATCATCAAGCTCGACACGCACCTCATCCGCGGCATCCACCAGGACCGCAGTCGCGAGGCGCTGGTGCGATCCCTCGTGTCGTTCGCCGCAGACGTCGGGGCCACACTGATCGCCGAGGGCATCGAGTCTGGGGAGGACCTGATGACGCTCTGCGATGCACACGTGCCCTACGGCCAGGGCTATCTGTTCGCCCAACCCGGCCCGGCTCCGACGGTGCTGCGGCGACGTCGCACTGCGGCGCGCGCGCCTCGTGCCGGTGCGTCCTCCGTCCGGTCTGCCTGATGTCGGTGGATCTGCCGGCCGGCGTCGCGGAGATGCGCCGGCAGATGAAGGACTTCATCGACGGCGCAGTCATCCCGGCCGAGCCGGCGCTCGCC
>JAVEEH010000344.1 GCA_030840545.1 Frankiaceae bacterium
CGCTACGACGGCTACATCGTGCGCTTCCAGCCCGACCTCGTGCGCGCGACCGACGGGTCCAAGCCGCGGACCGAGCAGCTGCACCTGCACCACGCGACCTGGCTCACCCTCGGCCAGTCCTACGGCGAGGGTCCCTTCTTCGCCGCCGGCGAGGAGAAGACGATCGCCGACTTCCCCACCGGATACGGCATGCGGGTCCAGCCCCAGGACCCGTGGGGACTGCTCTACATGGTCCACGACGCCGAGAGCAACCCGGACAACGTCTGGATCACCTACGCGATCGACTTCGTCGACAAGGCCGCCGGTGACAAGCTCGGCGTCGTCCCGGTCAAACCGTTGTGGCTCGACGTCCAGCGCAAGGCCATCTACAAGGGTGCGCCCAGCACCGGCTCCAACCCGGTCTTCAACGTGCAGCGCGGCTTCGGCCACATCGACCCGATGACCCACACCCGGGTGTGCCGCTGGCCGGACGAGAACTGCGCAAACTTCGACGCTTACGGGCGGTCTACGCCGCAGCAAGGCCGGTCGGAGAGCAAGTTGCACGCGACGATCGGCGGCGCTGACTACGTCGTGACCAAGGACATGGCCGGCACGATCATCGGCCTCGGTGGCCACCTGCATCCCGGTGGCATCCGCGACGAGGTCAGTCTGGTCCGCCACGGTGTGCAGAAACCGATCTTCTACTCCGACGCCGTCAACTGGAACCATCAGAACCCGAAGCGAGCCGGTGGCACACCGACGTCGTGGGACTTCTCGATGACGGTCACCGGTGCACCGCTGGGCTGGAAGGTGAAGGTCAAGCCGGGCGACACCATCCGTCTCAACGCCGTCTACGACACGCAGCTCTCGTCCTGGTACGAGAACATGGGCATCGTCGTCGGCTACATCGCGCCGAAGGACCCCTACGGCCCGCCCGGCATCGACGTCTTCAACAAGAACGTGCGCATCGTCAACGGCATCGCCGACACCGCGCGCGTGCCGAAGGGCCCGTTCGTCTTCAACTACCGCCCACCCACCTGTCACCCGTCCCTCACCGGCAAGATCAAAGTGCTTTGCCTGCACGGTCAGGTCACCCACGGCGTCAAGCCGGAGACGACCGACGCCGTGCCGCCGTGCACCGCGAGCTCCTGCCCGCCGCTGACCAAGAAGCTCGGCCCCGTCGTCAGTGACATCTACGCCGCCGGGTTCACCTACGGTCAGGCGGACCTCGGTGTCGTCGACGCGACCGGCATCCCGCAGGTCAAGCGGGGGTCACCGGTGCGGTTCTGGAACCTCGACGAAGGCATGAACGTCTGGCACACGTTCACGGCCTGCGCCTATCCGTGTGATGGACCGACCGGTGTCAACTACCCGGTCGCCAACGGCGGCAACGGCAAGCCGAACGACCCGATGAACTTCGAGTCGATGGAGATCGGCTACGGCCTGATGTTCGACCCGACGAAGTCTCAGCTCGGCGGGAGCAGCCCCTACGACCAGCAGTGGATGCAAGACGGCATCTCGTGGTCGTTCACGCCGACCCGCGACGGGGTCTACACGTTCTACTGCCGGGTGCACCCGGGCATGCGCGGCGTCTTCAAAGTCGTCGGCTGACAGGAGATGAATATGAGTCGGCGCAGCCGACGCCGCTCTTGGGCGGCGGGAGGGGTGGAGGACGTATGAGCGAATGGGTGCGTCGGCACCTCGACCGATGGTCGAACCTGTCCGAGCAGCTGCCGGTCGACGTGCTGCCCGCATCCAACGGGGAGTTCATCCCGCCGCCCCCGACGGCCCAGCAGCACCGCGTGATGGCGCTGCAGGACGACGCGGCTGAACAGCTGCGCGCCCGGCTCGGAATGTCGCGGCGGACGTTCGTGCGCAGCGCATCGGCGATCGGCGTGGGCTTCTGGGCGATCAACCAGGTGATGCCCGGCAAGTGGGGCCGCTATCTGCCGGGCACGGGCATCGGCGAGGCCGCCGGGCCCATCGGCGACTCCGCGTGTTCGCTCGAGTTCCCGGAGGCCCAGCTCAACAACCTGCCCGGTGAGTTCATCTTCGACGTGCAGACCCACCACGTCGACTCGGGCGGCACCTGGCGGGTGAACAACCCCGGCGTCCACGCCGCGTTCATGGCGCTGTGGACCCAGTCCGGGCCGCTTGGTGGCGAGCCACACGTGGGCAAGGACGGGCACATCTACGGGTTCGGCAAGGGCGGTGAGGTCGACCCGATCGAGAATCTCTCGCGCTACCACTACCTCAAGACCATCTTCCTGGACTCGTCCACCAACATGACGGTCCTGTCGTGCGTGCCGTCGGAAGAGAGCCAGCAGCCGCTTCCGACTCCCGAGGCGCACGACACGGTCAAGATGATCAACCACCTCGCGGGCAACAGCCCGCGCAGCGTCATGCACGCGTTCGTCATGCCCAACCGCGGCTCCTACGGCGTCCAGCCCTACGTGAAGAACCAGCGGCCCGCGTTCCAGCAGGCGGAGTTCGACCTGATGGAGCAGCATGTGCGCTCCTTCAAGGACGCGCTGCGTGGCTGGAAGGTCTACACGCCCTGGGGCGACGTCCCCTACGCGAGCGGGTGGTTCCTCGACGACGAGATCGGCATGGCGTTCATCGACCAAGTCCGCAAGCTGACGAAGATCGGCGGCCCGCCGGTCATCGCCTGCCACAAAGGCTTCGCGTTGCCGGCGTTCGATCATCGGGCCGCGTCGCCGCGTGACATCGGCCCGGCCGCACGGCAGAACCGCGACATCAACTTCGTCGTCTACCACTCGGGCTTCGACAGCGAGACCCAGAAGGCCTACGCGGGCGACGACAAGGTCAACTCCGCCGACCGCGGCGTCGACTGCTTCATCAAGAGCCTGCGGGAGAACCACTGGGACGCGACGCGGTTCGTGCCCAAGGGACTCGCGCACGGCAACGTGCCCAACGTCTTCGCCGAGATCGGCTCCACCATGGCCTCGGTGCTGGGCGACCCCGACCAGGCAGCGCACCTGATGGGCAAGCTCATCACCTTCGTCGGGCCGCTGCGGATCGCGTGGGGCACGGACAGCCTGTGGTTCGGCTCACCCCAGCCCATCATCGCCGGCTTGCGGTCCCTGCACCTCACCGCGAAGGCGTGCGAGTTCTACAACCTGCCGTATGGTCTCGACGGCGATGCGTGGGATCCGCGGGTCAACGCGCTCTCCGCACACTCCTACGCGCATCCGCACCGGCACGTGTCGGGCTGGCCCACCGATCACAAGGCCCATCCCGAGCGCACGATCCGCAATCGGATCTTCGGCCGCAATGCAGCCACGGTCTACCAGGTCGAGCCCGACGTCGCTCGCCACAAGATCCAATGCGACGACGTGCAGAAGATGCGCGACGCCTACCTGATCAACCCGGCGACGCCGAAGGAGATGCGGCCCTTCGCGACCAACCGGATGCCCGCCGGGCGGACACCACAACAGGTTCTCGCCAACACCTGGCCCAACGCCCCGTTCACGCCATGAGCACCCCGACGATGCGTCGCGGCCGGCGCGCGTTGGCGCTGCTGGCCACGGCCGCGGCGCTGACGACAGCGATCCCCGCGTCCGCCGCGCCGACGGCCAAGTCCTACCAGGCGCCGTTCCACGTCGGGGCGTCCGGCGGCGACCAGTTCAGCTATCACAACGCGAGCAGCGACGGCACGGTGACCGTGGCCCGGATCTATCCGATCCCGGGCGTCATCAACTGCGCCAAGGGCGGGCCTTACGCCAAGCTGCTCGTCAGCCATAAAGCCACCAAGCCGGTGCGCAAGATCGTGGTGTCCTACGACTCGGCGGCCGTCGACAACTTCACATTCGTGATGCTCGGGCTCCGCGACGCCCAGCGCCACTGGTACGGCAGCACGACAGTGCGGGGCTTTGTGTCCGGGTCGGGCACGGTGACGTTGGTGCCGGACAGACCGCAGGGCCACTTCCCCCGCGTGCTGACGATCGAGTTCGGACTGCAGCAGTCGAGTGCGTGCCCCAACGCGGACGCCGGCTCGATCAAGTTCACCAAGGTCGAGGTGCTCTCTTGAGACGACGGCGCCGCGGCATCCTGGTCGCGGGTGCCGCCATGGGCCTCGTCCTGCCGTCCGCGGCTGCCGTGACGGCAACGCACGCCGCGGCCGCCGCCGGGACGTGCGCTCCGGCAGCCCACGCCGGCGGCGAGTGGCGGTCCTACGGGCACGACTTCGCGAACACCCGCAGCCAGCCGGCCGAGCACACGATCCCGCCCACCACGGCGCCGACGCTGCACAAGGCGTTCGCCGTATCGGCGTCGGACGCGGGCGGCGACGGCGACTTCACCGGCACGCCGGTCGTCGCCGACGGCTGCCTGTTCCTGGCGTCGACCACCGGCTGGGTGTTCGCCGTCAACGCCGACACCGGCCGCAAGGTGTGGGCGACGCACGTCGACAAGGGCGGCGCCGAGATCACGTCGACCCCGTTCGTCGGTGCGGGGCAGCTGTTCGTCGCCGTCGGCGCCACCGGCAAGCCTTACGTCGCCGCGCTCGACGAACGGACCGGCTCGGTGCGCTGGCGCACGGTGACGGACCACCAGCAGGGCGCCGACGCCTACGGCAGCCCGGTCGTCGTCGATGGCGTGCTGTTCGAAGGGATCTCCGGCGGGTCCGCCGAGCTGGCCGCTGAGAACGAGCGCTATGCGTTCCAGGGCGGCTACGTGCTCATCGAGACGCGCGGACCGCACGCGGGCAAGCTCCTGCACAAGACCTACACGGTGCAGCCACCGAGCAAGAACGCCAAGCAGGGTGGCGCCACGGTGTGGTCGACCCCAGCGGTGGATCTGCGGCACAAGGTCGCCTACGTCGGGACCGGCAACCCCTTCCATCCGCAGACCGGCGCCAAGCACGCCGACGCGATCCTCAAGATCGACCTCGACCGGCACAGCCCGCACTTCGGCGACATCCTCAACTACTACGACGGCACGCCCGAGGAATACCAGACCTACACGCAGAACACGCCCTGCGTCGACATCCCGGGCAACCCGGCGCCCTACTACCCGCAGGGTGTCGGTGCGTGCGGCGACATGGATCTCGACTTCGGTGCTGCGCCGAACCTCATCACCGCTGCCAACAGGCTGCTGGTCGGCGCGGGGCAGAAGTCCGGGATCTATCACCTGGTCGACGCCACGACGATGAAGGGGGTCTGGCACACCCCGGTCGGGCCGCCCAGCTCCGTCGGCGGCATCGTCGGGTCGACGGCCTACGACGGCAAGGCGATCTATGGCCCGGTGACGGTCGGCGGCTATGCCTGGTCGCTCGACCGCAAGACCGGCACTCCGCGCTGGCTCGCGCCGGTCGCGGACGGCGCGCACTGGGGCAACCCCGTGTCGACGGCGGACGGCGTCGTCTACACCGTCGGCCTGACCGGCTTCCTCGACGCCTATGACAGCGCGACCGGCGTCCCGCTGCTGCACCACTGGATGGGCGCCGACATCGCTCAGGGTGACGTGGCCGCGAGCTGGGGCGGGGTGAGCATCGCGCGCAACACGGTCTATGCCGCGATCGGCATGACCGGCCTGCCGAATGGCAACGTCGTCGCCTACCGGCCCGGTCTGCCGGTCGCAGCTCGGTCGGGGGGCGCACCGGCGGCGCCCACCGGGCCGACGCCGGACGTCAGCGTCGTGTCCGGGCCGCAGGCGCAGTCCTACGGCTACCTCACGCCGGAGATCGTGGTCCAACGCGGCGGGTCGCTGCAGTACGCCAACTTCGACCTGGTGCGGCACAACGTCGTCCAGGATGTGAATGCCGACCATGTCGCGCGCAAGACCAAGGCGAAGTGGTGTTCGGCGTTCCAGCGACGTAAGTGCCCGTTGTTCTGGTCGCCGCTGGTCGGGCTGTCGCAGACAACGCCGGTGCTCGGCGTATCAGGGCTGAAACCGGGGACCTACTCGTTCTACTGCACGCTGCATCCCGGCATGAAGGGCAAGCTCGTCGTCGCCGGCTGACCCCCGAGTCAGGGGACGGGGTCGCGGGCGTCGTAGTGCGCGAAAGACGGGTACGCCGCGGCGAGGATCGCGACGCCGGCAATGCAGGCCAGTCCGCCCGAGACGACCGAGAACTGCGTGCCGATGGCGCTGCCGACCGACCCGGCTTCGAAGTCGCCGAGGCGCGGGCCGCCGGTCACGACCACGATGAACACGCCTTGCAACCGCCCGCGCAACGCATCGGGCGTCGCCACTTGCAGGATCGTGTTGCGGAAGATCGCGCTCACCATGTCCGCGGCGCCGGCGAGAGCGAGCAGGACCAACGCGACCCACAGCGTGCGGGTGAAGCCGAACAGCGCGATCGAGGCGCCCCAGACCGTGACCGAGATGAGCACGGCGCGGCCTTGTCGCCGGACCCGACCGGCCCATCCTGACGTCGCGGCACCCAGCAGGGCACCTACCGATGGCGCGGCGGCGAGCAGCCCCACCGTGCCCGCACCGCCGTGGAACCACATCGTGCCGATCGCGGGGAACAGTGCCCGCGGCATGCCGAACACCATGGCGTTGATGTCGACCAGGAACGTCATCAGCAGGTTCTTGCGCGGTGCGAGGAAACGCAGCCCTTCCAGCACCGACGCGACACCCGCGCGCGAGCCGCCGCCCTCCGGCGGCATCGCGGGCAACCGCCAGATCGCATAGAGCACGGCCAGGAACGACGCCGCGTCCAGCCCATAGGTCCAGCTGAACCCGACCGTGCCGATCAGCAGGCCGCCCAGCAACGGACCGGTCGACAGGCCGGTGTTGAAGCCGAGCTGGCCGAGTGCGTTCGCCGCCGGCATCAGCTCGCGGCGGACGAGACGCGGAAGGATCGCCCCGCGAGCCGAGGAGTCGACCGCCGAGAACGCGCCCTGCACACCGGCGACCACGTAGAGCAGCCACAGCTGGTCGAGGTGGAAGGCGGCCTGCAAGGTCAGCACGGTTGCCAGCACGAACAGCCCGCTGCTGGTGATGAGGGTGAGCTTGCGCCGGTCCATCGCGTCGGCGATGGCTCCGCCGAGCAAGCCCATCGTCACCAGCGGCACCAGCACCACCAGACCGACCAGCCCCACGTCGAGCGAGGAGTGGGTCAGTCGGTAGACCTGGAACGGGATCGCAAACTGCGTCAGCTGCGTGCCGGTGAACGACACGGAGTAGCCGAACCACCAACGCCGGTAGTCGGCGCTCTCCCGCAACGGTGTGGTGTCGGCGACGATCCGCTTCCACCGCGGTGGCCTCGGCGCCGGTTCGACCACCTCGCCCGGCGCCTCGGTCACGGCTGCAGTCTCTCGACCATCCAGGCCGAGCCGGCGACCGCGGCGCCGCGGCGATAGCGCAACCGGTCGTGCAGTCGGTCCCGGCGCCCCTGCCAGAACTCGATCGCCTGCGGCTGCACCCGGATGCCACCCCAGTGCGGCGGGCGCGGCACGTCGGAGCCGGCGTAGCGGCGGTCGAGCTCGACGACCCGCTGTTCCAGCTCGGCCCGGGTTGCGACGACGTCCGACTGGGCGCTGGCCAGCGCCGAGAGCTGGGCCCCACGCGGCCGGCTGTCGAAGTACGCCGCCGACTCGGCCGGGTCGGTCCGCGCCGCGGTCCCGTCCACCCGCACCTGCCGGCCCAGCGGGTGCCAGGGGAACAGCAGGCTCACGTGCGGGTCGGCCTCGATGTCCCGACCCTTGCGGGAGCCGTAGTTGGTGAAGAACACGAACCCGCGCTGATCGGCACCCTTGCACAGCACCAGCCGGCTCGACGGCGACCCGTCGCCGGCGACCGTCGAGACGACCATCGCGTTGGCCTCGGCCAAGGTCGCGCGGACGGCGTCGGCGAGCCAGGCATGGAACAGCTCCAGCGGGTCGGCGGGCAGCATCGTCTCGTCCAGCCCGACCAGCTCGTAGTCGCGCCGGAGTCTCGCCAGCTCGAGGTCGTCCATCGCTCTGGGAATTTCTCACGCACGGGGCAGCTGCGCCCGACCGGCATCCCCCGTAGCGGTCTGCTACCACCGGGTACGACAATGAGGAGGAGAAGACAACGGACGCGATATGAGGAGCGCCGCGATGGCGGACGAGACAATCTTCAAGCCAGGCCTGGAAGGCGTGGTGGCCTTCGAGACCGAGATCGCGGAGCCGGACAAGGAAGGTTCGGCGCTGCGCTATCGCGGCGTCGACATCGAGGACCTCGTCGGCCGTGTCTCCTACGGCAACGTCTGGGGCCTGCTGGTGGACGGGCGGTTCGCCCCCGGCTTGCCCCCCGCGGAGCCGTTCCCGGTGCCGGTGCACTCCGGCGACATCCGGGTCGACGTCCAGAGCGCACTGGCGACACTCGCCCCGGCGTGGGGCCTCGAGCAGCTGCTCGACATCGACGACGCCCAGGCCCGCGATGACCTCGCCCGCTGCTCGGTGACCGCGATGTCGTTCGTCGCACAGTCCGCGCGCGGTCTCGGCCAGCCGATGGTGCCGCAGAAGCGCATCGACGAGTGCGAAACCGTCGTCGAGCGGTTCATGGTCCGCTGGCGCGGCGACCCCAACCCGCAGCACACCAAGGCGGTCGACGCCTACTTCGTCTCTGCCGCCGAGCACGGCATGAATGCCTCGACCTTCACTGCGCGGGTCATCGCGTCGACCGGCGCCGACGCCGCCGCATGCCTGTCCGGTGCCGTAGGTGCGCTGTCCGGACCACTGCACGGCGGTGCGCCGTCGCGAGTGCTGAAGATGCTCGACGAGGTCGCTGAGGAGGGTGACGCGCGGCGCTACGTCAAGCGGCTGATGGACTCCAAGCAGCGCCTGATGGGCTTCGGGCACCGTGTCTACCGTGCTGAGGACCCGCGGGCGCGGGTGCTCCGTCGTACGGCGAAGGAGCTCAACGCCCCCCGGGTCGAGGTGGCGGAGGCGCTGGAGCAGGCGGCGCTCGCCGAGCTCAAGGAGCGTTACCCGGACCGCGTGCTCGCGACCAACGTGGAGTTCTGGTCGGCGGTCGTGCTCGACTTCGCCGAGGTGCCGGCGCACATGTTCACGTCGATGTTCACCTGCGCGCGGGTGGCCGGCTGGAGCGCGCATGTCCTCGAGCAGAAGCGCACGGGTCGCCTCATCCGGCCGTCAGCCAAGTACGTCGGCGAGCCCAACCGCGGTGTCGAGGCGGTCGAGGGCTTCAACCAGATCCCCAAGGTCTGACCCAATCGCCACATGCGGCCCATAGAAGGGCCCGATGCCGCGATTGCCGGCCCTTAGAATCGGTGGGTGACCACCCCCGATCTCGTCATTCCGGCTGAGCTGAGGCCGCGTGACGGCCGGTTCGGCTCAGGGCCGTCCAAGGTGCGACCGGAGCAGCTCGCTGCGCTCGCGTCCACCGGCTCGTCGTACCTCGGCACGTCGCACCGCCAGCACGGGGTCAAGAGCGTCGTCAAGCGGGTGCGTGAAGGGCTAGCCGACCTGCTGTCGATGCCGGACGGTTACGAAGTCGTGCTCGGCAACGGCGGCGCCACAGCGTTCTGGGACATCGCGACGTTGTGCCTCATCGAGCAGCGCTCCCAGCACCTGTCGTTCGGTGAGTTCTCGGCGAAGTTCGCCAAGGCCGCACACGACGCGCCATTTCTCAGCGAGCCCAGCGTCATCAAGGCCGAACCCGGCGACGTTGCGGTCGCCCGAGCCGAGGATGGCATCGACGCCTACTGCTGGCCGCAGAACGAGACCTCGACCGGCGTCATGGCCCGGGTCGTGCGGCCGGCCGGCACGGACGGTGCACTCGTGCTCATCGACGCGACCAGCGGCGCCGGCGGGCTGCCGGTCGACCTCCGGCAGACGGACGCCTATTACTTTGCACCGCAGAAGGCGTTCGCGTCCGACGGCGGTCTGTGGTTGGCCGTCCTCTCACCGGCAGCGATCGACCGGGTGACGCGGATCAAAGCCAGTGGGCGCTGGGTCCCCGCGGCGCTCGCCCTCTCGATCGCCATCGAGCAGTCCCGGCAGGACCAGACCTACAACACTCCCGCCCTCGCAACGCTGTTCCTGCTCGCGGAGCAGGTCGACTGGATGAACGCGCAGGGCGGGCTGGACTGGGCGGTCGGTCGCACGGCGGAGTCGAGCGGCCGGCTCTACACCTGGGCCGAGAAGTCGCCGCACGCCTCGCCGTTCGTGGCCGACGCCGACAAGCGCTCCCATGTCGTCGGCACCATCGACTTCGACAGCTCCGTCGACGCGAGCGCCGTCGCCAAGGCACTGCGTGCGAACGGCATCGTCGACACCGAGCCCTACCGCAAGCTAGGTCGCAACCAGGTGCGGATCGCGATGTTCCCGGCGATCGACCCCGATGACATCGAGGCCCTCACCGGCTGCATCGACTGGATCATCGACCGGCTGACCTGAGGTCCTGGCGTGCGCCAGCGCGCGGTTGCGCGAGACGTTCGACCGGATGGTGACACCTGCGGGAGTCAGCCCGCGGCGCGGGCGACCCACCACACGCGATCGCCGGTCGTCAGCACGACGCCCACGTGCGGCTGCACGACGCCGCGGTAGAGCACCGGGACCGTCGACGTCTCCGAGACCGAGCAGCGGTCGAACATCCGCGCCACGAGCCACACGTCGCCTCCCCAGGACGCGCGCACGTCGGCGAAGGTGACGAAGTTGAGGTAGCCGCTGCTCGTCCTTACGTCCTGCTCGTTTCGCAACCACGGCGTCGTCGCGAGAACGTGGTTGTACATGCTGCCGCTGCCGAGACTGACATCGCGGGCGGGCACACCCTCGACGTCTTCGACGCTGCCGGCCTGGCAGCCGGTCCCGGACACGACGATGGTGTAGCGCAGCCCACGGGCGGTGAGCCGCCGCCACGACACCCGGGCAACGACGTAAGGCCCGCCGCGGGTGACGAGGTGTGAGGCGACGCCACGGTCGTGCAGGAAGCCGCCGACGTCGGCCGCGGGCAGTACCCACACGTCGCCGGCGATGGCGGCCGCACTCGGCTCGAGCGGTGGGGGCCCCGGGTCGTGCAGCACGACGCCGACCGCCACGGCGACCACCGCCGTCTGCGCGGCGACGAGCAGCGACCACCGCGTCCGCAGCACCGCCGCCCAGCCGACCAAGATGCCCCCTCGCGCCCGGCGTAGGTTCGCAAGTATGCAATACACCCATCTCGGCCGAAGTGGCCTGAGCGTTTCCCGACTCGTCCTCGGCACGATGAACTTCGGCCCGGTCACACCCGAGGACGAGTCGCATCCGATCATGGACCGCGCCCTCGAGCACGGCATCAACTTCTTCGACACAGCCAACGTCTACGGCTGGAAGCAGGGCGAAGGCATCACCGAGCAGATCGTCGGCCGGTGGTTCGCACAGGGCGGCGGGCGGCGCGAGAAGGTCGTCATCGCCACCAAGCTGTTCGGCTCGATGAGCGAGTGGCCCAACGACACCTTCCTGTCCGCGCGCAACATCCGCCATGCCTGCGACGGGTCGTTGCGGCGGCTGCAGACGGACTACATCGATCTCTACCAGATGCATCACGTCGACCGCTCTACGCCGTGGGACGAGATCTGGGAGGCGATGGAGACGTTGCGGTCGCAGGGAAAGATCCTCTACGTCGGCAGCAGCAACTTCGCCGGCTGGCATCTTGCCGCCGCACAGGAGGCCGCCCGCCAGCGGCACTTCTTCGGTCTCGTCAGCGAGCAGTCGCTTTACAACCTCAGTGCCCGGTCGGTCGAGCTCGAGGTCCTGCCCGCGGCCAAGCATTACGGGCTCGGTGTCATCCCCTGGAGCCCGCTGCACGGCGGGCTCCTCGGCGGCGTGCTGCGCAAGGAGGCCGAGGGGCAGCGTCGCCTGCAGGGACGCGCGAAGGAACAGCTCGACGCCAACCGTGAGCAGGTGCAGGCCTACGAGGACCTCTGCGCCGACATCGGGGCCGAGCCTGCGCACGTCGCGCTCGCCTGGCTGCTCGCGCAGGACGGCGTGACCGGACCGATCATCGGGCCGCGCACGATCGAACAGCTCGACAGCGCGCTCGGCGCCTTGGATCTCACCCTCGATGACAAGACACTGGCACGGCTCGACGAGATCTGGCCCGGCCACAAGACCGCGCCCGAGGACTACGCCTGGTGACGGTCATGCCGTCACCAGCTCGAGGGTCGCGACGCCGACCGGGCTGAAGCCCATCACCTGACCGTAGAACGACAGCGAAGACTCCAGCGCCGAGACGATGGTTTCCGCCCGCCGGAAGCCGTGCGACTCCCCGGCGTAGGCGATGTAGGCGTGCGGGATGCCCTTGCGGACGAGCGCGTCGCGGAACACCTCGGCCTGCGACGGCGGCACGATCGGGTCGTCCAGCCCCTGGAGGAGCAGCACCGGGCAGGACAGGCCCTCGACGTTGTTGACCGGCGCGCGCTGCTCGTAGACGGACTGCGCCTCGGGCCACGGACCGACGAGGCCGTCGAGGTAGCGGGACTCGAAATCGTGGGTGTGCTGGGCGAACTCGATCAGCTCGGCCACACCGAAGTAGGAGATGCCGCAGCAGAAGGCGTCGGTGGTGGTGAGCGCCGCGAGGACCGTCCAACCACCGGCCGAGCCACCCTCGATGGCGATCCGCGCGCCGTCCGCGTCGCCGGACTCGGCCAGACCGCGGGCGACGGCGACGACGTCCTCCACGTCGACAATCCCCCACTGGCCGCGGAGCCGCTCGCGGTAGTCGCGGCCGTAGCCCGTCGACCCGCCGTAGTTCACGTCCACGACACCGATGCCGCGGCTGGTGAAGTAGAGGATCTTCGGGTCGACCCGCGGGGCCACGTGGCTGGTCGGTCCCCCGTGGACGTGGACAACGTAGGGCGGCCGCGCGCCGTCGGGGCCGGTCACGTCCGGGTGGTGCGGCGGGTAGATGATCGCGTGCACGTCACGTCCCTCGGGACCGGTGAAGACCCGCGACTGGCCGGGCGACCGGAAGTCGGGGTCCGGCAGGCTGTCGGCGGTGGTCCGGATGTCCTCGACGTGTCCACTCAGCAGGTCCACCGTCCGCAGCCCCCAGGGCGTCGTCGAGCCGCCACCGAGGACCAGGGCCCGGTTGCCCGAGACACCGCAGAGTCGGATGTCATCCATCCCATCGGCGGCGACGTCGGTCATCGCGCCGGTGTGCTGGTCGACGATCCCGAGGCGGCTGGTGCCGAACGTCCGGACGACGAGCAGTCGACCGTCGTCGAGCGGCGCGAACCAACGCAGCCCGAACACCCACAACGGTCCGCCATGGTCCTCTTGCTGCGGGCACAGCGGGATGGGCTCGCCGCCGTCGGCGGCAATCCGGTAGAGGTTCCACCAGCCCGTCCGGTCGCTGCTCACGTAGAGGCTGTCGTTGTCCGCCCAGACCGGCTGGACGACCGACTCCGTAGTTGAGCCGAGCAGGGTGCGAGGCCGTCCGGCGACGCCCAACTCGTCGAGATCGGCGACCCGCAGCTCCGCACCATCCCAGGGCATCTGGGGGTGCTCCCAGGCGATCCAGGCCAGTCGCCGGCCGTCCGGGGACACCCGCGGGTAGGCGAGGAAGTGCGATCCGGCGACAACCGACCGAATCGCTGCCGCGTTCTCGGCGGCGCTTCCGTCGAGGGGCACGAGGCAGACGTCCCGGCTGACAGTGCCGTCGTCGCCGTGGCTCTCGCGCACACACATCACCGCGCGGCCTTCGTCGGCCGCGACGAGGTCGGCGTAACGCCAGGCAGCCGGCACCGCGGGCGCCGCAGTCAGCGCCACGGGCTCCTCGCCGGGCAGGCAGCGGTAGAGCCGCTGGTCGTCGTAGTTGGCGAAGACGAGAACTCCGTCGATCACCGTCCACGCCCCGCCGCCATACTCGTGCACGCGTGTCCGGACGTTCCAGGGCGCTGCCAGCAGCGTCTCCACCCCGCCGTCGGCACCGGTGCGGCAGATCGTGGTGCGGCCGCCCTCGTCAGCCTTGACCTCCGCCCACCACGGCTCGGGGCCACCGGCATGTCCCGCATCGACGAAGGCGGCGCCACCGACCTCGCCGGTCTTGCGCGCGACGTCGGTGGCGGATATCGGCGAGGGCCAGGCGCCGAACGGCAACGTCGTCATGAGGTCATCCTTGCGGACCGCCGATCGGCCATGCATGCAGCGTCTCGTGTCGCACCTGCGCACCCACGGTGCTGTGGACGAGGCGCAGCGACGTGACCGGCCACGAGGCGCCGGCGTACGACGAAAGCTCGGCAACCACGGCGCGCAGGTCCACCGGCTCCCGCCGCACCCGCGCCACTGTCAAATGCGGCCGGAACGGCCGGGCTTCCATCGCGAGGCCGCAGCGGCGGCCGGCCGCGACGCAGCGCTCGGCCAGCCGGACGAGTGTCGGCACGTCTGCGTCGAGGCCGACCCAGAGCACGCGTGCCTTGACGGACTGCTTCGGGAAGGTGCCGACGCCGTGCAGCGACAGCGTCATGGCCGGCGTACGAGCAGCGGCGCGGCCGAGCCGCTCGACCAGCTCGGGGACGACGGCGTCCGGCACATCGCCGTAGAACGCCGTGGTCACGTGCCACTGCTCGGACGGCACGTAGCGGAGCGCGGGCAGCGGTTCGCCGAGGGCCGCCGCTAGCCGAGCGACCTCATCTGCCGGCGGGTCGATGGCGGCGAACAGCCTCATTGCGTCGCAGCGGCAACCAACGCTTGCAGGGTTGCGAGCGCAGCCTCGTCACCAGTCACGGTCACCGCCGAGTAGGGCAGCCGGTTCCACACGGCCAGCAGCAACGAGCCCGCGTCACCTTCGACCGCAACGTCCACGTCGGTCTCGGCCTCCCGCGTGAACGAGGCAACTGCCGGGCCGAGCGTGAGCGTCCACGCGGAGCCCGCGGCCGTGATGGCGAC
Source organism: Frankiaceae bacterium (assembly GCA_030840545.1). Taxonomy (GTDB): domain Bacteria; phylum Actinomycetota; class Actinomycetes; order JAFAQI01; family JAFAQI01; genus JAFAQI01. The sequence goes on from JAVEEH010000344.1 coordinate 14,805, forward strand.
GCGCTCACCGCGGCCCGGCGGTGTCCCCTCGTAGAAGTCCGGGTCATCGCTGGACAGCATCCGCTCGATCAGCTCGTCGATGCCGTCGACGGCCACCTCGTCCGGGATCGCCGGCTGCCGACCGATGGCGGACTCGACGTCGGCGCGATGGATGACGGTCTCCTGCATCATGCGCCGCACCCAGAATTCGACATTCTGCTCCGGTGGGTACCAGGTCCACACCCTCGTCGCCGGGTCACGCGTCCGCAGTGCCTCGATGACGCGGTGCAGCTGCTCGTCGTAGAACTCCCGAACGTCGTCGAAGGCGAACTCCGGCGGCCAGTCCTTCGGAGGCGCGTCCAGCGACTCCTCGATGATCGTGGCCTTGTGCGCATAGACCGCAGCGGTGTGCTCGACCGCGTCGCGCACGGTCCAGCCGGGACAGGTCGGCACGGTGGCGTCGAGGTCGACGGCAGCGGCGCGCAGTGCGGCGCCGTCGGCGGCAAGCTGAGCGAGCATCGCAGCAGGTTCCATGCCCCGAAGCCAACCCCGGCCCGCCGGTCACTCGGCGACCGGTTTTCAGCCGGCGAGAACCTCCTCCTGCACCGGCTCTGTCGCGCGCACGTGCACGTGCGGGCGCCGACGGAGCAGGTGCGGC
>JAVEEH010000345.1 GCA_030840545.1 Frankiaceae bacterium
GGCTACGACCTCGACACCGTGGAGCGCGCCTGGGCGGTGCTCAAGGCGTTCGCGTCGTTCGGTTTCTGCAAGGCACACGCGGCGGCGTTCGCGCTGCCGACCTACCAGTCCGCGTGGCTCAAGGCGCACCACACCGCGGCGTTCCTCGCCGGCGTGCTGACCCACGACCCCGGCATGTATCCCAAGCGGCTCATCCTCGACGACGCACGCCAGTTCGGCATCGCGATCCTGCCGCTCGACGTCAACGTCAGCGCCGACGCCTACACGATCGAAAAGCTCGCGACCTACGACGAGCCACCACCGGCCATCCTGGATGCTCCACCGGAACCCGAATGGAAAACGGCCGGGCAGCGTTACGGCATCCGGCTCGCACTCGCCGACGTCAAGGGCATCAACGAGGCAGAGATCGCGCGGATCGTCGCGGGCCGGCCCTACGGCTCGCTGTCGGACTTCTGGCATCGCGCCGCGGTGTCGCGGCCGGTGGTTGAACGGCTGGTGCTCGCCGGTGGGTTCGACAGTCTCTACGGCATCGGTCTCACCCTGCCGGTCAAACGCCGCGGTCAAGTCACCCGCCGCGATTTGCTCTTGCAGACTGCCGACCTCGACCGATGGACAAGATCGGCCGGCCGCGGCACGCGCCGCACCCGTCGTCCCGCCTCCGACTTGTCAGCTGCACAGAGTGCTATAGCGCTCTCACCGTCTGACAACTCGAGGGAAACGACAGTTCGTGAACTCGCCAAAGCGCAGTCGCAGGCGGCGGCGGAGGTCAAGCCGGTCGACATGCAGCTCGCGCTCGACTTGGGTGATGCGCCGGACGAGACGAGGTCGAGCGGGTTGCCGGAGTTGACGATCGCCGAGCAGACCCGCGCCGAGCTCGAGGTGCTCGGCCTCGACGCGAGCCGGCACGTGCTCGCCTGCTACGAGCCGTTCTTCGCCGCGGTCGGTGTCACCCGCGCGCGCAACCTCATGCGTTGCCGCAACCGTTCGGAAGTGCTCGTCGCCGGGGTCAAGGTCGCGACCCAGACCCCGCCCATCCGCTCCGGTCGCCGCGTTGTGTTCGTCACGCTCGACGACGCGACGGGGCCGATCGACGCGACCTTGTTCGAGGATGCGCAGGCCGGTTATGCCGCGACGGTCTTCCACTCCTGGCTGCTCGTGATCCGCGGCACCGTCCGGCGTACCGGCCCGCGGGGCATCTCTCTCAACGCCACCGCCGCGTGGGAGCTGTCGGTGCTGCGCGAGGCGTGGGAGGCCGGCGGCCTCGCCGCCGTCGAGGCGGAGATGGCCCGGCCGACGGCGATCAGCGACGCGGCCGTCCACGGCGCCGCCGAGAGCCGTTCCACCCGGCCGGTGATGACACCGCCACCGGTCGGGGGAAGGGCCAAGGTCTACGCAAGTGGCTTCGCGAAGTCGCCCTACGTCGACATCTCCCCGGCCGGCGGGTCGCCGGGCGGACCGCCGCGCAAGCTGTGGCACTCGAGTCCGGGGAGCTCCGGCGGATGACCGTTGTCCGAGCGATGTCCGGATCGCGGGAGTTGGCGGGCATTTGTGGTGCTTGCTGCTGCGCCAGATCACCCTGGCGGACCCTCCACACGGCCCAACGACAGGTCGAAGGAGCAGGAGACAACCTGCCGATCCTTCCCCTGGACCGTGATGCCTGCTTTCGTGCGTCTCTTCGCCTGCGCTGCCCTGTCCGCAGCAGCGCTGGTCACCGGTGTGGCGAGCCCGGCAAGCGCCGTGGTGCCCAGCGCACCGGCCGCCCTGCCCATCGGGATCGAGCCGATGCCGCCCTATCAGCCACAGACGTTCTGCGACCCGGTCGCCAAACGCGGCACCAAGGAGCTGGCCGCGCTGCTCACCTCGACCTACCAGGGCACCGCCATCGTCTCGCTGACCCGCGCGTGCGGCTCGGACACCAGCGAGCACTACGACGGCCGGGCGATCGACTGGGGCGTCAACGTCGCCAACGACAAGCAGCGGGCGCAGGGCAAGGCGTTCCTGCACTGGCTGTTCGCCGCCGATGCCGCGGGCAACCCCAACGCGATGCTGCGCCGGCTCGGCGTCATGTACGTCATCTGGAACAAGCGCATCTGGGGTGGGTGGAGCCACCAGTGGGAGCCCTACTCGTGCTCCGGCGTCACCGCGTGCCACCAGGACCACATGCACCTGTCGCTCGACTGGTCCGGTGCGCTGGGCCGGACCTCGTTCTGGACCGGCAAGGTGAGCGAGCCGATGCCGCCGCCGCTGCAGCTGCTCAAGAGCACCACCGCCACGCCGACGGTGACCATCGACGCACGCCGACCCACTCCGGACGCGCAGTACAAGGTCGTCGCGGGCGCGCGCTACCGCTTCACCGTCACCGGCACCTACAACTACGACGGCGCGCATCACCATCGGGCCGACTCCGAGTGCAGCACGACCGACGCCACCACCTGGTCGCCGCTCGCACCGGGAGAGACCTCAGCCCGGTCCGGACAGCTCGACCTGTGGATCAACGGTCACCGCAGCTGGCGGCCGGTGGACGCTGCCGACGGGTGCAGCCCGACGCACAGCTATCAGCAGAGCATCACGTTCCCGGACAAGGCACCGCTGCTGTTCTCGATCGACGACCCCGGTCAGTGGGGCGCCAGCGGCTCGCTCAAGGTCACGGTGCAGCGGGTCAGCTGAGCCGCGCCGTACGCTGGCCCGCGTGGCCGCCGTCTCTGCTCCCCGCACCCGCGCCGCGGTGCGCACGGCGGTGGTCTGGGACTACCTCCGGGCGGCGCTTGCCGCGCTCGACACCGGGTCCGGCGCGCTGCGGGTGCTCGATGCGGGTGGTGGCAGCGGCGGGTTCGCCGTGCCGCTCGCGCAGCTCGGTCACTCCGTCACCGTTGTCGACCCCAGCCCTGACTCACTCGCCGCGCTCGAGCGCCGCGTCGCCGAGACCGGGACGAGCACTCGCGTGGTCGCGTTGCAAGGCGACGCCGCCGGTCTGCCCGAGCTGGTCCCTGCCGGCTCCTACGACGTGGTGCTGTGTCACAGCGTGCTCGAGGTCGTCGACGACCCGCAGGAGGCGATGCGGGCGATCGCGCACGCGCTTCGCCCCGGCGGTGTCGCGAGTGTGCTGGCCGCCAACCGCATCGCCGCTGTCGTGTCCCGCGTCGCCGCCGGCCGCCTTGCGGAGGCACGGCGGTTGCTCAGCGACCCGGCCGGCTCGACCGGCGACGGTGACCCGCTCGTCCGCCGCTTCACCCTCGACGAGCTGCAGCCGCTGCTCACCCAGGTCGGGCTGCAACCGCGCACGGTGCACGGCTGCCGCATCTTCACCGACATCGTGCCGCCGGCACTGCTCGACGGAGACCCGCAGGTCATTGACGACCTGCTCGCCCTCGAACGCGCCGCGGCCGAGCGACCGGACTACCTGGCGGTCGCCACGCAGCTGCACGTCCTGGCCGACCGCGACTGAGCGGACGCGGGCCGGGTCGTGAGCAGACGACAGCTGCAGCGCAACGGACCGCTGCCGGACCGGCCGGGCGACGACACGGGCTGCCCGATCCTGCACGTCGACATGGACGCGTTCTATGCCTCGGTCGAGCTGCGCAGCCGTCCGGAGCTGGTCGGCACACCGGTGATCGTCGGCGGCCTCGGCGCCCGGTCGGTGGTGCTGTCCGCGACCTATGAGGCACGCGCCTTCGGGGTGCACAGCGCGATGCCGATGATGCGGGCGCGCCGGATGTGCCCGCAGGCCACCGTGATCTCACCGAGCCACGGACAGTACGACGAAGCCTCCCGCGGCGTGATGGAGGTCTTCCGGTCGGTCACGCCGCTGGTCGAGCCCTTGTCGTTGGACGAGGCCTTCCTCGACGTCGGTGGTGCCCATCGGCGGCTGGGCACCTCGCGTCAGATCGGCGAGCTGATCCGGGCCCGGGTCGTCGACGAGCAGGGCATCACCTGCTCGGTCGGCGTGGCCAGCACGAAGTTCGTCGCCAAGCTCGCGTCCGCCCGGGCCAAGCCGGACGGGTTGATCGTCGTACCGCGCGACGAGGTGGTCACGTTCCTGCATCCGCTGCCGGTCGGCGTGCTGTGGGGAGTCGGGGAGAAGACCGAGGAGGCGCTGACCCGGCTCGGTCTGCGCACGATCGGCGACATCGCCAACACACCGGTCGCGACCCTGCAGCGAGCGTTGGGCGCGGCGGCGGGGTCGCACCTGTCCGCGCTGTCCTGGGGACGCGACCAGCGCCACGTGGTGGTCTCCGAGCCGGACAAGAGCGTCGGCGCGGAGGAGACCTTCGCGCGTGACGTCGACGATCCGGTGATCGTGCTGCGCGAGCTGCTGCGGCTGTCCGAACGCACCGCCGCCCGGCTGCGGGCCGCTGACAGCATGGGCCGCACGGTCGCGGTGAAGGTGCGGTTCGCCGACTTCACCACCATCACCCGCTCCAGGACCCTGCGCGAGCCGACCGATGTCGCCCGGGTCGTCTACGACACAGCCCGTGGGCTCTACGAGGCGCTGGGGCTGCAGCGGGCGCGGATCCGCCTGGTCGGGGTGCGGGTCGAGGGGCTGGTCGACACCGAGAGCACTCCCCGGCAGCTGGCCCTGGGCGGCGGCGGTGAGGAGTGGCGGGCCGCGGAGCAGGCCGCGGACGCCGCTGCGGCCCGTTTCGGTGCCGGTGCGGTGCGCCCGGCCGCCCTCGTCGAGCGGAGCCCCCGGGAAGTCGACCCGGACGGGTTGTGAGCGTTCGCTTTCCGATGTCGCCGCGCGCTCGTATCCTTCTCCTTGTACCGGTGCGCCAGCCGATGGAGGGAGCCGTGCCGCTCTCCGAGCACGAGCAGCGCCTGCTCGAGCAGATCGAGCAGGCGCTCTACGCCGAGGACCCGAAGTTCGCCCAGAGCTGGCGAGTCCGGGATCTCCGGAGCCTTCAGCGCGCCCGGATCCTGCGGGCCGCGGTCGTCGTGCTCCTCGGCCTCGGCCTGCTCGTGGCGGGCGTCATCACCCAGAGCGGCAACACCGTGCTCGGCGTCGGGCTGGGCGTCGCCGGCTTCCTGTGCATGCTGGGTGGCGCCTGGCTCGCGATGTCCCGGCGGCAGCGCCGGCCGGCACCGAGCCCGGCCGCCGGCGCCCC
>JAVEEH010000048.1 GCA_030840545.1 Frankiaceae bacterium
CGCTACCGGTCCGTCGTACGGCACCTGGCGCTCGGCAGCGACGGCCACCCGGCGCGGATCTTCGTCGACCAGCGCCCGGCCACACTCACCAGCCCGGTGCGGGCCGGCGACCGGATCGTCGTCAAGCCCGGCGCCGACCGGAGCGAGCCGACCGAGACGGTGACGGTGCCGATCGCTCCGCCGGCGCCGTCAGCTCTCTACGTCGGGAGCCGTTCGGGCACTTTGCGCGTCGTCCGCGGCTCCATGTCACACGAGACCGTGTCTCAGCGGGTCGTCCGACCGCCCCGGGTGGGTCATCTGGTGCGCCCCGGCGCGGTGGCGCTCACCTTCGACGACGGCCCGTCCGATGCCTGGACCTACCGGGTGCTCAAGCTGCTGGAGAAGCACCATGTGCACGCGACGTTCTGCCTCATCGGCCGACAGGTCGCGACGCGGGCTCGCCTCGTGCAGCGGATGGTTCACGACGGCAACCAGCTGTGCGACCACACCTGGGACCACGACCTTGCGCTCCGCACCCGCCCGCAGGGTCAGATCGACCTCGAGATCCGCCGGGCGGCGCGGGCCATCACCCACGCCAGCCACGGCGTCCGGCCGACGTTCTTCCGCGCGCCGGGCGGCGAGTGGACCCCGCGGATCGAGGCAGCGGCCCGGGCCCAGGGGATGACCCCGCTCAAGTGGACGGTGGACCCGCGCGACTGGGCCCGGCCGGGCGTGAAGAGCATCCTGCGCACGGTCTATGCCGAGCTCCGGCCCGGCGGCGTGATCCTCATGCACGACGGCGGTGGCAACCGGGCGGAGAGTTTTGCCGCCCTGCAGGTGCTGCTGCGCCGATTGCCCAAGATGGGCTACCACTTCGTCGTTCCCCCGGCCGGCTGAGTCCTCCAACCGGCTGCCCGGCGGGTGGCCCTGCGCGTACGGTGAGAAGCGCAGGAGGTGCCCGTGGCCCAGGTTGTCGTCGCCGATGACGACGAAGGCGTTCGCGTGCTGTTGCGGCTCAACCTCGAGATCGAGGGCCACAAGGTGGTGGGCGAAGCCGCGGACGGCAGCGCGGCGCTCGCCGTCATGAGCGAGTCCCGGCCTGATGTGCTGGTGCTGGACATGATGATGCCCGGCACCAACGGGGCCGACGTGCTGCGCGAGCTGAGCCGGCGCGCCGTCGGCGACCGGCCCTGCGTCGTGGCCTATTCGGCCTCTCCCACCCATCTCGAGCTCGCCGGCCAGCTCGGAGCCGATGCGACGGTCCTCAAGTCGGGCGACATGACCGTGCTGCTCGCCGCCGTCGGGGACTGTTGAGGTTGGCGATTCGGCCTCGGACAAGGCATCATTAGCAGTCGAGAGCACCGAGTGCCAGCGCCCGCAAGGAGGGTCGATGCCGACCTATCAGTACGCCTGCACGAGCTGCGGCGAGCGCTTGGAGGTCGTGCAGAAGTTCAGTGACGACCCGCTGGCCGAGTGCCCGGCCTGCGGCGGCGCGCTGCGCAAGGTCTTCTCCGCGGTCGGGGTCGTCTTCAAGGGGTCGGGCTTCTACAAGACCGACAGCCGGGCCAAGTCGAAGTCCGCAGCCTCCTCGACGTCCTCCCCGACCTCGTCGGACGCTGCCGGCGGCACCTCCAGCGGCGACAGCACGTCGAGCGGCACGTCCGGTGAGACGGCGAAGCCGGCCACCGAGGCCAAGCCGGCGTCCGGGTCGAAGCCCTCCGGCGACAAGCCGTCATCCGGCGACCGGGTCGCCTGACTCCACAGCCGGCGGGGAACATCCCCAGCCTTCCCGCGACCGGGCCGCGGTCCGGGCGGCGGCCATAGGGTCTGCCTCGCCCGAGGGAGTGAGGCATGGACGAAGCAGCGCTGCGCGACATCGGCGGGCGGCTCATCGACACGCTTGGCGGCCGCCGCAGGCTGCTGGCCGCCGGCTTCGCTGCGGTCGCCGTCGTCGCCGGCCTGCGTGCCGTCGCGCCGCCCGGCGCCCCGACGGTCTCGGTGTGGTCGGCCGCGCATGACCTGACCGGCGGTCGGCCGCTGACCGCGGCGGACCTCGACCTGGTCGCCCTGCCGGTGGCCGATGTGCCCGCCGGGGCGCTCCGGGCCGGGGCCCGGATCACCGGACGCCTACTGGCGGCCCCGGTGCGTCGCGGCGAGCCCCTCACCGATGTCCGGCTGCTCGAGCCCGCACTGCTCGCGGCGCTCCCGGAGCCCGGCCTGGTCGCGGTGCCGGTGCGCGTTGCCGACGGCTCGGCCGCCGCCGCGCTCGTCCATGCCGGCGACGTCGTCGATGTCCTTGCGGTGGCTGATCCCGTCGGTGGAGGTCCGGCGCGACCGTCGACGGTGGCGGCCGGCGTCCGGGTGCTCGCCGTACCGGGCCGTGACGGTGGCACAGGAGACGGCGGCGGGCTGGTCGTGCTCGCGACCAGCCCCGCCCAGGCCCGGGCACTGGCCCAGGCATCGGCCGTCACCCGGCTCAGCCTCGCCCTGGAACGGCCGTGACCGTCGACACCTATCCGGTCTGGGGCTGGGCGCGTGACCCGGCCGAGGCACCGACAGTGGCCGACCTCGAGGCGATGTCACCGCTGGTGGCCGAGCACCTCGGGCTGCCCGTGCAGCCACCCGAGCGTCCGGCCGGGTTGCCCGAGCTGCCGCCCGACCGGGTCAGCTCACGCATGCCGGCGGCCCTGGCCGAGCTGTCGTCCGCCGCGCCACTCGACCGGGCCCGGCACGCTCTGGGCCGCTCTTACCGCGACATCGTGCGCGGCATCCGCGGGCAGCTCGACCATGTCCCGGACGTCGTCCTGCGGCCACTCACCGAAGCACACGTTGCCGCCGCCCTCGACTGGTGCGCCGAGGCGCGCGTCGCGGTCATCCCCTACAGCGGGGGGACCAGCGTCGTCGGCGGGGTCGAGCCCGCGGTGGGCGACGGGTTCGCGGGGGTGCTGTCCCTCGACCTCGAGCTGCTTGCCGGCGTCGTCGAGGTCGACGCCGTCTCGCGGGCGGCCCGGGTGCGCGCCGGCACACCGGGCCCGCGGCTGGAGGCAGAGCTGCGACCGCACGGACTGACCGCACGGTTCTTCCCCCAGTCCTTCGAGCGGTCGACCGTCGGCGGGTGGGTGGTCACCCGAGCCGCCGGCCACTTCTCCACCCGGCTGACCCACATCGACGACCTCGTCGAGTCGGTGCGAGCGGTGACCCCGGCCGGCGTCTGGGAGTCCCGCCGGCTCCCGGGCTCGGGAGCAGGGCCCAGCCCGGACCGGCTGATGCTCGGCAGCGAGGGGACGCTCGGCGTCGTCACCGAGATGTGGCTGCGCGTGCAGCCCCGGCCGGATCATCGCTGGGCAGCGACCCTGGGAGCTCCGTCGTTCGCCGCCGGTGCGGCGGCGGTCCGGGCATTGCTGCACGACGGTTTGCTGCCGGCCACGTGCCGGTTGATCGACGGCACTGAGGCGGCGACCGCAGGCACCTTGAGCACGGGTGAGGCCGCACTCGTGCTCGGCTTCGAGTCCTTCGGCGCACCGGTCGGACCGGCTGCGGACCGCGCGCTCGAGCTGTGCGGCGACGCCGGCCTGCGCGTTGTCGAGGCCGGCGATCGCGGCGGGTCGGGCGAGGCCTGGCGCTCGTCGTTCGTCCGCGCACCTTATGTCCGTGAGCAGCTGATCCTGCTCGGCCTGCTCGTCGAGACGTTCGAGACAGCCGTCACGTGGGATCGCCTCGACCGCCTCGTCGCCGAGGTCACGGCAGCCACCGAGCGGGCACTGGCACAGGTCTGCGGCGCCGGCCGCGTGACCTGCCGGCTGACCCACGTCTACCCGGACGGGGCGGCGCCCTATTTCACCGTCATGGCCCCCGCGCGCCGCGGCAGCGAGCTGTCGCAATGGGCAGAGATCAAGGCGGCCGCCAGCGAGGCGCTGCTCACGGCCGGCGGCACGATCACCCACCACCACGCTGTCGGCCGGGACCACCGCCGGTGGTACGACGCGCAGCGCCCCGACGTCTTCGCCGCTGCGCTGGCGGGCGCGAAGGCAGCGCTCGATCCGGCCGGCATCCTCAACCCGGGGGTGCTGCTCGACCCGCGGTGACGTTGCCCGGGGTGCGGTGTCGGGCCAGTATGGGCGCGCCCCGGCGCGGGGTGGTCCGATCCTGGAGGGTCACATGAGCGGCTTCAAGAAGTTCCTGCTCCGCGGCAACGTGGTCGACCTGGCCGTGGCCGTGGTCATCGGCGCTGCCTTTGGCACCGTCATCGCGTCATTCGTGAAGAACCTGCTCACACCATTGATCTCGATCCCCGGCAAGAAGGATTTCTCCTCGCTGCACTTCACGATCCACGGCAGCACGTTTCACTACGGCACCTTTCTCAACGACCTCATCGCCTTCCTGATCATCGCCGCCGCCGTCTACTTCTTCGTCGTACTCCCGATCAACCGGCTGATGGAGCGGTTCAAGCCGACGCCGGAGGAGCCGACGCCGGTGAAGGAGTGCACAGAATGCCTGTCGTCGATCCCCGCCGGCGCGCGCAAGTGCGCGTTCTGTGCATCGGTGCAGAAGGCCTGACCTCGTCAGTCCCCGTGGTGCGGCGGCACCTCGTCGAGAAAGCGGCGCAGGTCATCGGTCGACTCGAGGTCGTCGCCCCAACCCGGGTCGGTCTCGTCCGTCGCGCGATCGGGCAGCGTCGGCCCTTCCCGCGGGTCTGACATCAGTCCAGGTCACCCGGCTCGATGCGGGCGAGGCGACGGGTCCGCACCAGCTCGTCCGCGCGGATATCACCGCCGGCGTTCTCTCCCGGTTCGTTACCGAGAGCCGCGAGGACACCACACAGGTCACGCTGGCTGACCATGCCGACCACCTTGCCGTCGAGGACGACCGGCAGATGCCGGATCCAGCGGGTGGCCATGTGACGAGCCGCCTCGTGCAACGACGTGTCGGGGTCGACGGTGAGCACGGTGCGCGTCATCACGGCGCTCACCGGCGTGGCGTCCAGGTCGGCCCCGCGCGCCACCGCCTTCATCAGGTCCCGCTCGGTGACGATGCCGAGCAGGGCGTCGTCCTCCATCACCAGCAACGAGCCGGTCTGCTGGTTCCACATGCGGTTGGCGGCGGCGCGCAACGGGTCAGCCGGTGACTCCGTCACGCTGGCCCGCGTCATGATCTCGGCAACCCGCACGCCGTCAGACTAGAGGGCCGCTCAGGGCTCGAACTTGTAGCCGAGGCCGCGCACGGTGAGCAGGTGCCTGGGCTGGGCCGGATCCGGTTCGACCTTGGCCCGGACCCGCTTGACGTGGACGTCGAGGGTCTTGGTGTCGCCGACGTAGTCGCTGCCCCAGATGCGGTCGATGAGCTGCCCGCGGGTCAGCACCCGCCCCGAGTTGCGCAGCAAGAACTCCAGCAGCTCGAACTCCTTCAGCGGCATCGCGGCGGTGCTGCCGTTGACGGTGACGACGTGTCGGTCGACGTCCATCCGCACCGGACCGCATTCGAGCACTGACGTCGCGAGCTCCTCCGGCTCCCCCCGCCGGCGCAGCACGGCACGGATGCGCGCCAGCAGCTCGCGGGCGGAGAACGGCTTGGTCACGTAGTCGTCGGCGCCGATCTCGAGGCCCACGACCTTGTCGACCTCGGCGTCCTTCGCGGTCAGCATGATGACCGGAACGTCGGATCGCTGCCGGAGCTGACGGCACACCTCGAGCCCCGACAGACCGGGCAGCATCAGGTCGAGCAGCACGAGGTCGGCGCCGCCACGGTCGAACTCCTCGAGACCTTCGGGACCCGTCATCGACACCGCGACCTCGAAGCCCTCCTTGCGCAGCATGTAGGACAGCGCGTCGGAGAAGGACTCCTCGTCCTCGACCACGAGGATGCGTGTCACGTGCTCCCTGCCTTCTCGGTTGTGGCTTCGTGGCTTTCAGCCTGAGCTGGGGTTTGCGCGTCGTCCGCGCTGCCGGCCGCGACGGCGACCGGCAGGCGGACCGTGAACGTGCTGCCTTCACCGGGCTTGCTCCAGACGATGACCTCGCCGCGGTGGTTGCTGACGATGTGCTTGACGATGGCGAGCCCGAGCCCGGTGCCGCCGGTCTCGCGCGAACGAGCCTGGTCGACCCGATAGAAGCGTTCGAAGATGCGTTCCTGGTCCGCCTCGTCGATGCCGATGCCCTGATCGGTCACACCGATCTCCACGGCGTCGTCGCGCAAGTGGACACCGACGGCGACCTTGGTGCCGGGCGGGCTGTAGGCGACGGCGTTGTCGAGCAGGTTGGACACCGCCGTGACCAGCTGACTCTCACTGCCGGTCACGACCAGGCCGGACTCGCCACCACGGACCAGGTCGATCCGCTTGGTCTCGGCGACCAGGCGGGCCCGGTCGATGGCCTCGTCCAGAATCGGGTCCACCCCGACCTGCGTCATGTCGGGCAGTGGCTCGCCGCCTTGCAACCGGGACAGGTCGAGCAGCTCCTGCACGAGCCGGGACAGCCGCGCGGCCTCCCGCTGCATCCGCGACACGAACCGGTGCACGGCGTCGGGATCGTCACGAGCGCCCAGCGCGGCCTCGACCAGAAGGGTCAGCGCACCGACCGGAGTCTTGATCTCGTGGCCGACGTTGGCGACGAAGTCGCGCCGGACCGACTCCACCCGCTTGGTCTCGGTGAGGTCGTCGACGACCAGTGCGACGTCCCCGTCGTCCAACGGTTGTGCGCGCGCACCCACGGTGAGGACCCGGCGGGGGAAACCGCCGCGGTCGAGCACGATCTCCACGGTGTGCGTCTGGCCGGACAACCGGCAGCGGCGGACGAGTTGCCGTAGTTCCACCACGTCGAGCGATCGGTCGCGCACGAGGCCCATGGCGATGGCGGAGCCGTTGGCCAGTCGCACCACGTCGGACGCGTCCACGAGGATCGCCGCGGTCGGCAGCAGCTCGAGCACGGTCTCGGCCGGCATCCGTTCACGTTTCCTCGGTCGGGCGCCGGGGGCTGACGCATCGCTGTCGGTCGTGCCGCGGTCGCGGAGCCGCCTGATGAGCGCAGCACTCACGGCGCCAACCAGCAGTCCCGCCACCAACGCGACGATCACCGCCACGACGTCATGATAGGTACGTCGTAGCGCGTCGCTGGTCGGGCGACCGCGCTCGCCACGGCGATGCGAGCGAACCTTCACCGTCGGATTCACGGCCGTTCACGCAACGCTCCCCCGCCGTTCACCCGGTTGGCGACCATAAAGGCCTGTCGCGGCTAGGGTGGCTACGAGCCTCTGGAGGGTCAGTGCGCGACCAGTACCACGACGAGCTCGACGCGATCACCGCGTCGCTCGTCGACATCACCCGGCTGGCCGGCAGCGCGATCAATCGCGCCACCCAGGCGTTGCTCGACGCCGATCTGCAGGCAGCCGAGGCAGTGATCTCCGGCGACGCCGCGATCGACCAGCTCTACGCCGACATCGAGGCGCGGGCGATGGATCTGCTGGCCCGCCAGCAGCCCGTGGCGAGCGATCTGCGGGTGCTCATCACGAGCCTGCGGATGGTCGCCGACATCGAACGGATGGGTGACCTCGCCCTCAACATCGCCAAGGTGGCGCGGCGGCGTTATCCGGCGTCGGCGATCCCGGCGCCGCTGCACGCGACGGTGCTGGAGATGGGCCAGATCGCGCAGCGCATCGTGACCAAGTGCTCCAGCGTCATCGCGGGACGCGACCTCGAAGCCGCCGCGGAGCTGGAGCGGGACGACGACGCGATGGACAACCTGCACAAGCAGCTGTTCACCGCACTGCTCGACCCGAGCTGGTCCGGCGGCATCGAGTCGGCCATCGACGTCACCCTCTGCGGCCGCTACTACGAGCGGTTCTGCGACCACGCCGTCTCGGTCGCGCGCCGCGTCATCTACCTGGTCACGGGTGAGCGCGTCGGCGCGGTAGACGCCTGATTCTGCGCCTGTCCGCAGGGTCGAGCCGACAGATTCATCCCTGGTCCGCCGTGCGTTCACGTGTCGTTCACTCCACGGCGGGGGTCGGGTCAGGTTGGCTCCTTACCTTCCAGATGTCATCCGGGAGCTCCCGGCACACGTCACGGAGGTTTCACTGTGAAGGTCTCGCTCGTCCTGCGAGCTGTCGGAGTCGCCGCAGTCGCCGCGGTCGGTCTCACCGCCTGTGGAAGCAACAGCAACGGCGGCACGAGCAATGGCACGGGCGGCTCGTCCAGCGGGTGCCCGAGCGGCACGGTCACGGGCCAGGGGTCGACGTTCCAGCAGTCCATGGAGCAGCAATGGATCTCGCAGTACACCGGCCAGTGCTCCGGTGCGCACATCACCTACACCGGCGTCGGGTCGGGCGCCGGCATCCAGCAGTTCGGGTCCGGTACGACGGACTACGCCGGCTCTGACGTCGTGATGATCAGCACCGAGCAGGCCGCGGCCGACAAGGCGTGCGGCAGCCCGGCGATTCACCTCCCGATCACGGCTGGCGGCATTGCGCTGATCTACAACGTCAAGGGCGTCAGCAACCTGCAGCTGTCGGCACCGACGATCGCCAAGATCTTCACCGGCAAGATCAAGACATGGGACGACGCGGCCATCAAGGCCGACAACCCCGGCGTGCAGCTGCCGGCGACCGCTGTGAAGAGCTACCACCGCGCAGACTCGTCAGGCACCACCGGCGTGTTCTCCGGCTTCCTGGACGCGGTCGCCAAGTCCGACTGGTCGCTCGGCGCCAACAAGGAGCTGAGCTGGCCCGCCGGTCAGGCCGCCACCGGCTCCGACGGTGTCACCGCAGGGGTCAAGGCGACGGACGGTGGCATCACCTATGCCGAGATCTCCTACGCCAAGCAGAGCAACCTGCCGACGGCCAAGGTCAAGGGAGTTGGCAGTGGCTACATCGACCTCACTGGCGCAACGGTCGCGCAGTCGCTGGACACCGGCTTCTCGGTGACCGGCACCGGCAACAACCTCGCCGGAGCGCTCGACTTCACCAAGATGCAGGGCTACCCCATCTCGACGGTGTCCTACGTGATCGTGTGCAGCAAGTACTCGGACGCCACCAAGGGCAAGGTCATCAAGGGCCTCCTCGACTACGCCATCGGGTCGGGACAGGGTCAGGCGGATGCACTCGGATTCGCGCCGCTGCCGACCGCCCTCGCGGCCAAGTCCAAGCAGAGCATCGACAGCATCAGCTGACAGCCGAACTGGGCGTGCGACGGGCCGCGGGGCTACTCCCGCGGCCCGTCTCGCGCGTGCCTAGAGTTGGGCCCGCGCCCCGCCGTGGGTCCGAGATTCGCCAGGAGAGCCCATGACCGCCGTGACCCCGGGCGTCGACGCGCCGCTCGCGTCGGGCCGGTCGACCCGGCGGGGTGACGCGGCCTTTCGGGGGCTGACGCTTGCTGCCGGCGTCCTCGTCTTCGTCCTGCTGGCGGCGATCGCGGTGTTCCTCGTCGTCAAGGCGCTGCCGGCGCTGCAGCAGGACAAGGCCAACTTCTTCACCACCCGGACGTTCACCAACCCCGACACCACGAAGGTCTTCGGCGTCGCGGCCCTCGTCTTCGGCACGGTCCTGACGAGCCTGCTGGCGCTGGTCATGACCGTCCCCGTTGCGCTCGGGGTCGCGGTCTACATCACCGACTACGCGCCTCGGCGCATTGCCACGCTGCTGGGCTACCTCACCGACATGCTCGCCGCGGTCCCGAGTGTCGTCTACGGCCTGTGGGGCCTCTACTTCCTGCTGCCGCACCTCATCGGGCTGCAGGTGTTCCTGCACGACTACCTCGGCTGGATCCCGCTGTTCGCCGGCTCCAGCGGAGAGATCGCGGCCTACAGCAAGTCGGTGTTCGCAGCCGCGGTCATCCTCTCGATCATGATCCTGCCCATCGTCGCCGCCATCACGCGCGAGGTCCTGCGCCAGGTCGACCCGTCGCAGAAGGAGGCCGCGCTCGCCCTCGGCGCGACGCGCTGGGAGATGATCCGCATGGCGGTGCTGCCACCGAGCCGCCCCGGCATCGTCAGCGCGGTGATGCTCGGCCTCGGCCGCGCCCTGGGTGAGACCATCGCGGTCGCGCTCGTCATCGGCAACACGTTCACCATCTCGCCGAAAGTGCTCGTGCCGGGCGGCAACACGATCGCGGCCCACATCGCGACCAGCTTCGGCGAAGTCGGCACGCTCGGACGCAGCGCGCTCATCGCTACCGGTCTTGTGCTGTTCGGCATCACGCTCGCGGTCAACCTCACCGCGCGCTATGTCATCTACCGGGCCGGGGCCGACGAGCGGAGCGCCACCGCATGACCCTCGCTGCGCGTCCGCTCTCCGGCCTTCGGCAGTCGACCCTGTCGCGCCCGACGCTGCTGGCGACCGTCGCAGGCACCGTGGCCGCCTCGGCGGGCCTGTTCGCCCTGACGCCGCTGGCAGGCATCGCCGACTTCCTTGTCCTGACGGCAATCGCGGTCGTCGTCGTCATCACCGCCGTCAGCTGGTCCGTCGAGGGACGGCGCCGGGCGGTCGACCGGCTCGCGACCAACGGCGCCCTCATCGCGCTGGTCCTGACCTTGCTGCCGCTCGGGTTCACCCTCGGCTACACCGTCCACCGCGGACTCAAACGCCTCACCGGTGCGTTCCTCAGCCACTCGATGGCGGGCATCGGCCCGCAGTCGCCTGGCGGTGGCATCTACCACGCGATCCTCGGCACCCTGGAGCAGGTGCTGCTGGCCAGCCTGATCTCCGTGCCGCTCGGGCTGCTGGTGGCCATCTATGTCACCGAGTACGGCCGCAACGCCTTCGGCACGAGCATCCGTTTCCTCATCGACGTGATGACCGGCATCCCGTCCATCGTCGCCGGGCTGTTCGTCCTGTCCTTCTGGGTGCTGGCGCTGCATCGCGGGTTCAGCGGCTTCGCGGGAGCGTTGGCCCTCGCCATCCTCGAGCTGCCGATCGTCGTGCGCGCGGCCGAGGAGATGATCCGGCTCGTGCCGGCCTCGCTGCGGGAGGCGTCCTATGCCCTCGGCGTACCGAAGTGGAAGACGATCGTGCGCATCGTGCTGCCGACCGCATCGACCGGCATCACGACCGGGGTGATGCTCGCCGTCGCGCGCGTCACCGGCGAGACCGCACCGGTGCTGCTCGTCGCGGGCAACAACAACTTCATCAACGGCGACCCCTTCCACGGTGGGCAGGCCTCGTTGCCGCTGTTCATCTTCCAGGGCGCACGCTCGTCCAGTAACTTCGATGTCGACCGAGCCTGGGCCGCGGCGCTCACCTTGATCCTCATCGTCGTCGTTCTCTACGTCGCCGCCCGGCTGCTCACGCGCCGCAACACGCTCGCCCGGAGGTAGTGCCCAGCAATGGCCAAGAGGATCGAGACCGTCGGGTTGTCGTGCTACTACGGCAGCGCGCAGGCCGTCGACGACGTGAGCATCTCGATCGACCCCAAGAGCGTGACGGCATTCATCGGCCCCAGCGGCTGCGGCAAGTCGACGTTCCTGCGCGCCCTCAACCGCATGCACGAAGTGATCCCGGGCGCGCGGATCGAGGGCCAGGTGCTGCTCGACGACGAAGACATCTACGCCGCCGACATCGACCCGGCCGCGGTCCGCCGGACCATCGGCATGGTGTTCCAGCGACCCAACCCGTTCCCCACGATGTCGATCTACGACAACGTCGCGGCGGGGCTGAAGCTCAACGGCGTCCGCAAGAAGAGCGACCTCGACGTCGCGGTCGAACGGTCGCTGCGCGCCGCCAACCTGTGGGACGAGGTGCGTAGCCGTCTCACCAAGCCCGGTGCCGGGCTGTCCGGTGGTCAGCAGCAGCGACTGTGCATCGCCCGGGCCATCGCGGTGGAGCCGCAGGTGCTGCTGATGGACGAACCCTGCAGCTCGCTCGACCCGATCTCCACCCTCGCGATCGAGGACCTGATCTTCGAGCTGAAGGACCGCTACACGATCGTGATCGTCACGCACAACATGCAGCAGGCCGCGCGC
>JAVEEH010000088.1 GCA_030840545.1 Frankiaceae bacterium
ATCGTCGCGCTCGCCGAACGCCGCTGGGTGCGCGTGCTTGGTGCGCTCTATCCGTGCGCGACGCTGTTCGTCATCATCGGCACCGCCAACCACTACATGCTCGACGCAGCCGGCGGGGTCGCCGTCCTCGTCGTCGGTTTCGCGGTGCAGCGGGTGCTCTCCGGTCGGTCAGCCTTCGCGGCCCCGACACTGGCGACGCTGCATCCGTCAGAGCTCCCGGCCGCTGCCTGACCGTCGGTCAGCTGAAGAACACGTCTTCGTAGACGGCTCGGGCGCGCCGGGTTGCGCGCAGGTAGTCCTCCACCATGTCCTGGGTGCGACCAGCCGCGTAGCCCATCGCCCGGGCGACCGCTGCCGACGTGCGGGGGTCGGTCGGCACCGCATCCGCGGCCCGGCCGCGGGCCAGCACGATGGCGTTGCGCACCCGCATGGCGATGCGCCAGGCATCGGCGAGGACGTCGGCCTGTTCGTCGTCGAGCAGGCCGTGGTCCCGGGCGGCCTTGATCGCAGGAAGTGTCGAGGGGGTGCGCAGCCCCTGGACCTCGGCGGCGTGCCTGAGCTGCAGCAGCTGCACGGTCCACTCGACGTCGGCGAGCCCACCGCGGCCGAGCTTGGTGTGCAGGGTCGGGTCGGCCCCGCGGGGCAGTCGCTCGGCCTCGATGCGGACCTTGAGCCGCCGGATCTCCTTCGCGGTGGCGGCGTCGATGCCGCCGACGGGATAGCGGACCGGGTCGATCGCGTCGACGAAACGGGCGCCGAGCGCAGCGTCACCGGCCAGCGGCCGAGCCCGCAGCAGCGCCTGGCTCTCCCAGACAGCGCTCCAGCGCCGGTAGTACTCGGCGTAGGAGGACAGGCTGCGGACCAGCGGCCCCTGCCGGCCTTCCGGGCGCAGGTCGGCGTCGACGACGAGCGGCGGGTCCGGCGCCGGCAGGGCGAGCAGCCGACGCATCTCGGTGGCCGCGTCGTGCGCGGCCTGGGTGTGGGCCGGCGTGTCGAGGCCGTCGACCGGCTCGTAGACGAACATCACGTCGGCATCGCTGCCATAGCCCTGTTCGGCGCCGCCGAGGCGCCCCATCCCGATGACCGCGAGACGCACCTGCAGCGGCGTGCGCTGCTCGGCTTCGATCTTCATCACCGCGGTCTGCAGTGCCGCCTCCAACGTCGCGCCCGCCGCGTCGGACAGCGCGCGGCCGACGGTGTCGAGGTCGGCGCGGCCGAGCAGGTCGGCGCTCGCGATGCGCAGCAGCTCGCGCCGGCGCAGCCCGCGTGCGACGGCGACCGCGCTCTCCCAGTCGTCGTTGCGTCGCACCGACGCGAGCAGCTCGGCCGTGAGCTGCTCGCCCGGTCGCGGCACCAGCTCGTCGTCGTGCCCGAGCATCGCGATGGCGTCGGGTGCCCGCGCCAGCAGGTCCGCGACGAATCGGCTGGTGGCGAGCAGCCGGGCGAGACGCTCGGCGGTGGCACCCTCGTCGCGCAGGACCCGCAGGAACCACGGCGTGCTGCCGAGGGCATCGCTGACCTGCCGGAACGCGAGCAGACCCGCGTCCGGATCAGCGGCGTCGGCGAACCACCCGAGCATGACCGGCAGCAGTGTGCGTTGGATCGAGGCGCGGCGGCTCACGCCTTGCGTCAATGCTTCCAGGTGCCGCAGCGCCGCAGCGGGATCGACGAAACCGAGCGCCTCGAGCCGTTGCCGCGCCGCTTCGGGAGTGAGCCGGGCCTGCTCCGCCGGCAGCCGGGCGACCGCATCGAGCAACGGCCGGTAGAAGAGCTTCTCGTGCAACCGACGTACCTCGCGGTTGTGCGCGTCGTAGTCCGCTCGCCAGGACTGCACATCGCGGTAACCCATCGCGCGGGCGAGCCGGCGCAGCTCCGGCTCGGACGTCGGGAGCAGATGGGTGCGGCGCAGCTGGACGAGTTGAAGACGGTGCTCGACGGTGCGCAGGAAGCGGTACGCCGCGGCGAGGCGGGCCGCGTCCTCGCGGGCGACGTAACCACCGGCGGCGAGGGCATCGAGCGCGACCAGCGTGGTGGAGCTGCGCAGCGATGTGTCGCTGCGACCGTGCACGAGCTGGAGCAGCTGCACCGCGAACTCGACGTCGCGCAGGCCACCGGGCCCGAGCTTCACCTCGCGATCGGCATCGGCGACGGGCACGTGCTCGACGACGCGTCGGCGCATCGCCTGGACGTCCGCGACGAACCCGTCCCGCTGCGCCGCGGACCAGACGAGCGGCGTGAGCGCCTCGACGTAGGCCTTGCCGAGGTCCTCGTCACCGGCGACCGGGCGGGCCTTGAGAAGGGCTTGGAACTCCCAGGTCTTCGCCCAGCGCCGGTAATAGGTCTCGTGGCTGGCGAGCGTGCGCACCAGTGGACCGGACTTCCCTTCCGGGCGCAGCCCGGCATCGACCGGCCAGATCATGCCCTCGGCGGTGACATCGGAGCAGACCCGCATCATCGCCGCGGCCAACGCAGTGGCACCCGCGTCGGCAGGCTCGGCGACGAAGACGACGTCGACGTCGCTCACGTAGTTGAGCTCGCGGCCGCCGCACTTGCCCAGCCCGATCACAGCGATCCGGCTGTCCAGCGGATGCTCGCGGCGGGCGACCTCGAGCGCGGCGCCGAGCGTCGCTTCGGCGAGATCGGCGAGCTCGCCGGCCACGTCGTCGACCGCCAACGCGCCTGACAGGTCGCGGGCAGCAATGGTCAGCAGACAGCGGCGGTAGGCGACCCGCAGCGCGTCGTAGGCCGGGCGGCCGGTCAGACCATCGACGGCGTCGGCCAGTGCGCGCTGGAGTCCGAGTCGGCTGGGGCGGGAGCTGATGACGGCGTCGGCGGCGAGCGCGCGCCAGTGCGCCGGGTGGCGGACGAGATGGTCGGCGAGGGCGGCGCTGGCACCGAGGACGGCGAACAGCCGGGCCCGCAGACCCTCGTCGTCGTCCAACGCCCGCAGCAGCCGGCTGCGGTCGGGAGCGGCCTCGACGAGGCGGCCGAGACCAGCCAGCGCGAGGTCGGGATCAGCTGCTGCCGCCAGCCCGGCGATGACCGGGCCGTCGTCGTCAGCGTCGAGGCCGAGAGCCAGCAGCGTCTGTGTCGCTGCCGCGGGGTCGGCGAACCCGATGCGCGCCAGGCGCGCGACCGCCGTCGTACCGCGGTCCGGGCTCGTCACGCGGGCGACGCTAGCCGGTGGCGCGCAGACATCGGAGGACACGACCCGACTCTCGGGCGCGACGGCCCGCGGTCAGCCGGTGACGAGCTTGGCGAAGCGCTGAGCGAGGTCCCGACCGACGGCTTGCAGCTGCTCGTCGGCACCGGCGACCTCGGCCACGAGCTCCTCGGGCTCGCGCCCCGTCTCCCGGACGGCCGCCGCGTCGCTCTGGGCCCAGTCGGCAACCATCGCCAGGGTGGCCTCGAGATGGAACTGCAGCCCCCAGGCGACCTCGCCGACCCGGAAGGCCTGCACCGGATACCGATCGGAGGCGGCAAGCAGGGCAGCGCCCGGTGGCGCGGCCGTGATCGCGTCGAAGTGCCACTGCACGACCGACAGCGATCCGGCCTCCATCAGGTCGTCCGAGGCGGCGACGCTGACAGAGCCGAGGCCCAGCTCAGGCCCGGCCGCGCCGCGACCGACCGTGCCGCCGCAGGCCACGGCCAGCAGCTGCGCCCCCAGGCACACACCGAGCGTCGGCACGCCATCGTCGACCGCGCTCGCGAGCAACGACCGCACCGACGGCAGCCACGGCGCATCTTCGTCGTCCGTCGCGCCCATCGGGCCACCGAGCACGATCAAGGCGTCGCCCTCGACGGACGGTGGCACCCGATGCCCCATGTAGGGGTGGATCGGGTGCACGTCCAGGCCGACGGCCGGCAACCACTCCTGCAGCCAGCCAAGCCCCTCGGACGCGGTGTGCTGGACGATCAGGGCTCGGGCCACGGATGTCAGAGCACCGGCAGATAGCGCGTCAGCTCGAACGGCGTGACCTGCTGGCGGTATGACTCCCACTCAGCCCGCTTGTTGCGAAGGAAGAAGTCGAACACGTGCTCGCCCAGGGTCTCGGCCATCAGCTCTGAGGACTCGAGCGTCTTGATCGCATCGGACAGGGACCCGGGCAGCGGCGCGATGCCGAGCGCCCGACGCTCGCCGTCGGTCAGCGCCCAGACGTCGTCTTCCGCGCCGTCCGGCAGCTCGTAACCCTCCTCGATCCCCTTCAGACCGGCCGCCAGCAGCACGGCGAACATCAGGTAGGGGTTGCCCGCGGAGTCCGGTGACCTGATCTCGACCCGGGTCGAGTTGCCCTTGTGCGGCTTATACATCGGCACCCGCACCAGCGCCGAACGGTTGTTGTGGCCCCAGCACACATACGCCGGCGCCTCGCCACCACCCCACAACCGCTTGTAGGAGTTGACCCACTGGTTGGTGACCGCGGTCATCTCCGCGGCATGACGCAGCAGCCCGGCGACGAACGCCTTGCCCACCTTCGACAGCTGGAACTGATCCGACGCGTCATGGAAGGCGTTGCGGTCACCTTCGAACAACGACAGATGCGTGTGCATCGCCGAACCCGGCTGGTCGGTGAACGGCTTGGGCATGAACGACGCATAGATGCCCTGCTCGAGCGCGACCTCCTTGACGACGAGCCGCATCGTCATCAGGTTGTCGGCGGTCGTCAGGGCGTCCGCATAGCGCAGGTCGATCTCCTGCTGGCCCGGCGCGACCTCGTGATGGCTGAACTCCACCGAGATGCCCATCCGCTCGAGCATCGTGATCGCCTGCCGGCGGAAGTCGTGGCCGAGATCGTGCGGCGTCTGGTCGAAGTAGCCGCCCGCGTCGATGGGCTCCGGCAGCATCACCGCGGCCGTCGGTCGCTCCCGCAGCAGGAAGAACTCGACCTCGGGATGCACATAGAACGTGAACCCGAGCTCTGCGGCCTTCTGCATGACCCGGCGCAGAACGTGACGCGGGTCGGCGTACGACGGGGTCCCGTCCGGCATGAGGATGTCGCAGAACATCCGCGCGGTGCCGGGGGCTTCACCGCGCCACGGCAGCACCTGGAACGTCGAGGGGTCGGGGCGGGCGAGCATGTCCGACTCGGCGACCCGCGCGAAGCCTTCGATTGCCGAGCCGTCGAAGCCGATGCCTTCGGCGAACGCTCCCTCGAGCTCGGCCGGGGCGACCGCGACCGACTTCAGGAAACCGAGCACGTCGGTGAACCACAGCCGGACGAAGCGGATGTCTCGTTCCTCGATCGTGCGCAGGACGAACTCCTGCTGACGCTCCATGCGCCCAGCCTACGGCGGGGACATGAGGATCGCGTGCCCGCTCAGGCGACAGCGAGCAGTGCCGCCAGCTCGTCGAGGGGCCGGCCCTTCTCCACGATGGCGTCTGCCCCGAGCTCGTGCGCCCGGAGCTGGAGGTCGGTCGTGCTCTCCGAGGTGTGCATGATGATGCGCGCCGTCGGGCACGCGCGGCGCAGATCGGCCAGGATCTCGATGCCGTCACCGCCGGGCATGCGGTTGTCGAGCACGATCGCCTCGGGCGCGTGCTCCGCGGCGAGGAGCAGGCCGCGGCCGGCGTCGGGCGCGGTCAGCACGACCGGCCAGCCGGCCACGCGCAGCATGTATGCCTCCAGCGCCGAGCACACCGCGGCGTTGTCGTCGACGATGAGCAGCTTGGGGTCACCGGCCATGCCCACGATCGTCCCTGGCCAGGTGGCGCGCCGCTATCGCTTGATCGGGTTCTGACACTCATCCGTTCGGATGGGTAGGCCGGCCTGGCCCGTAGGCTCGTGCTGTGCCCCAGCTGCGGGTGGCCCTGGCCCAGATCGACGTCACGGTCGGCGACATCGCCGGCAACACCGCGACGGTCGCCGCCTGGACGCGGCGCGCTGCCGACCGTGGGGCGCACCTGGTGCTGTTCCCGGAGATGGCGCTCACCGGCTATCCGCCGGAGGACCTCGTCCTGCGCGCTTCGTTCCTGTCCGCGTCGCGATCCGCCCTGCAGCGGCTCGCTGCCGAGCTGGCTGCCGACGGGCTCGGCGACGTCGCCGTCGTGGTCGGCTACCTCGACGCCCGCCCCGAGCCGGCCGCCCGGCTGGGCCGACCGGCCGGCGAGCCGCAGAACACGGCAGCGTTCCTCCACGGTGGCCGGGTCGTCGCGACCTACGCGAAACATCACCTGCCCAACTACGGCGTCTTCGACGAGTTCCGCTACTTCGTCCCCGGTGATCGGCTGCCGGTCGTGCGCCTGCACGGAGTCGACGTGGCGATGACGATCTGCGAGGACCTCTGGCAGGACGGCGGTCCGATCGCGGCCTGCAAGGAGGCCGGCGTCGGGCTCGTCGCCACCATCAACGGCTCGCCGTACGAACGCAACAAGGACGACGTGCGCTGCGAGCTGAGCCGACGCCGCGCCGCCGAGGCCGGTGCGACGCTCGCCTACGTCAACATGGTCGGCGGCCAGGACGAGCTCGTGTTCGATGGTGACTCGCACGTCGTCGCCGCCGACGGGCGGGTCCTTGCTCGCGCCGCGCAGTTCCAGGATGCGCTGCTGGTGGTCGACCTCGAGCTGCCGGCCGCGACCGCGAGCTCGACCGGTCGCGTCGACGTCCGGGACGGCAGCGCCATGGTCGTCGAGCGGGTGACCATCAGCGAACCGCCACTGCCGGCGTACGCCGCGGAGCCGGGCCAGGTGGCGGAACATCTGACCGACCCGGCGGAGGTCTACGCGGCGATCGTGACCGGCACGCGTGACTACGTGCGCAAGAACAACTTCCGCACCGTCGTCCTCGGCTTGTCCGGCGGCATCGACTCGGCCTTGGTCGCCGCCGTCGCTGCGGACGCCATCGGCGCCGACAACGTGCACGTCGTCGGGATGCCGAGCCGCTACTCGTCCACGCACTCGGTCAGCGACGCCGAGGAGCTCGCCCGTCGGCGGGGTCTGCACTGGACACTCGTGCCGATCGCGGCTGCGGTCGAAGCGTTCGAGAAGACGTTCGCCGACATCGGCGGACTGCACGGCCTCGCCGAGGAGAACCTGCAGGCGCGGGTACGTGGCGTCACGCTGATGGCGATGTCCAACGAAGCCGGACACCTGGTCCTCACGACGGGCAACAAGAGCGAGCTCGCCACCGGCTTCACCACTCTCTACGGCGACAGCGCCGGTGGCTTCGCCCCGATCAAGGACGTGCCCAAGACGCTCGTGTGGGAGCTCGCCCGCTGGCGCAACGCCGAGGCCCGGCGGCGGGGCGAGGCCGAACCGATCCCGGAACAGATCATCGACAAGCCCCCGTCGGCGGAGCTCGCACCGGGCCAGCTCGACGCCGACCGGCTGCCGCCCTACGACGTCCTCGACCGACTGCTCGACGACTACGTCGAGCGCGACCGCGGCCACGACGAGCTCGTCGCTCTCGGCTACCCCGTTGAGCTCGTCGAGCGCGTGATCCGCATGGTCGACCTTGCGGAGTACAAGCGCCGGCAGTATCCGCCCGGCCCGAAGATCTCACCGAAGAACTTCGGGCGCGACCGGCGGCTGCCGATCACCAGCGCCTGGCGCGAGGGCACTTCCTGAGTGACAATGGGTGGGTCCGGGGACCCGAACGGGCCTCGAGACTGGAGGTAGCGCCATGACCGAGGCCGAAGGTCTGTCCCCCTACGGGTCGCCGCGCAGCGACGAGCTGCCCCGCCGCATCCGTATCCATCACCTGCAGGCGATGAAAGAACGTGGCGAGCGGTGGGCCATGCTCACCGCCTACGAGCAGTACGCCGCCGCCGTGTTCGACGAGGTCGGCATCCCGGTGCTGCTCGTCGGCGACTCGGCCGCCAACAACGTCTACGGCTATGACACGACGTTGCCGGTGACGGTCGAGGAGTTGCTGCCGCTCGTGCGGGCGGTGACCCGCTCGACCCGGCGTGCGCTCGTCATCGCGGACCTGCCGTTCGGCTCCTACCAGGAGTCACCCGGCCAGGCTCTGCACACCGCGGTGCGGTTCATGAAGGAAGGCGACGCCCACGCGGTCAAGCTCGAAGGCGGCCGCTCCGTCGCCGGCCAGGTCTCGGCGATCGTGGAGGCCGGCGTGCCGGTGATGGCGCACATCGGCTTCACCCCGCAGAGCGAGCACGGTCTGGGCGGCTACCGCGTGCAAGGCCGCGGCGAAGCGGCCGACCGGCTGCTGTCCGACGCGCTCGCGCTCGAAAGCGCCGGAGCCTTCTCCGTGGTCCTCGAGATGGTGCCGGCCGACGTCGCCAAGCAGGTGACCAAGGAGCTGCGCATCCCCACGATCGGCATCGGCGCCGGTGCGGACTGCGACGCGCAGGTCATGGTCTGGCAGGACATGGCCGGGCTCAACAACGGACCCAAGCCCAAGTTCGTCAAACGCTATGCCGACCTGCGCGGCGTCCTGGCCGACGCCGCCCGCGATTTCTCTACCGAGGTCGCCGAGGGCAGCTACCCCGCAGCCGAGCACTCCTACGAGTGATCAGCCGCACAGC
>JAVEEH010000094.1 GCA_030840545.1 Frankiaceae bacterium
GCCGCGGGGACGAGGTCGCCGCGATGCTTGGGGAACATCACTCCGCGACTGATGGCGCCGACCTGGTGGCCGGCCCGGCCGATGCGCTGCAGCCCGCTGGCGACCGACGGCGGCGACTCGACCTGGATGACGAGATCGACCGCGCCCATGTCGATGCCGAGCTCGAGGGACGAGGTGGCGACGACACACGGCAGCTCGCCGCGCTTCAACGCTTCCTCGGTGAGTGCCCGTTGCTCCCGGCTGACACTGCCGTGGTGGGCGCGTGCGATCTCGACGTCGGCGCCTCGTTCGTAGGCGATCTCGTTGAGCCGGCTGGTCAACCGCTCGGCCAGGCGGCGCGAGTTGGCGAACACGATCGTCGACCGGTGTGCCTGCACGAGATCGACGATGCGTTCCTCGACCGCTGGCCAGATCGAGCGGCGGCTGTCACCCGCGGCCGCCGACCCCTCCCGCTCACCGGACTGCACCTCGCCGAGCTCGGTCATGTCCTCAACCGGCACGACGACGTCGATGTCGATCGTCTTCGCGGCCGGCGGTTGCACGACGGTGACGGGAGCGACGCCGCCGAGGAAACGCGCGATCTCGTCGACCGGGCGCACGGTCGCGGACAACCCGATGCGTTGGGCGGGGGCGTCGAGCAGGGCGTCGAGCCGTTCGAGGGTGATGGCGAGGTGTGCGCCGCGTTTGGTGCCGGCGACCGCGTGGACTTCGTCGACGATGACCGTCTCGACGCCGCGCAGCTGCTCGCGGGCGCGGCTGGTCAGGATGAGGAACAGCGACTCCGGTGTGGTGATGAGCACGTCCGGTGGGTGCCGCATGAAGGCGCGTCGCGCCTCGGCAGGGGTGTCACCCGTGCGCATCGCAACGGCGACGTCTTCGACCGGCTGGCCGAGGCGCGTTGCCGCGTGGCGGATGCCGGCGAGCGGTGACCGCAGGTTGCGCTCGACATCGACGGCGAGGGCCTTGAGCGGGCTGACGTAGACGACCCGGCAGCGATGGTCGGCCTCCGCCGGCTTGGGCGCGGTGAGCACCCGGTCGAGCGCGTGCAGGAACGCCGCCAGTGTCTTGCCGGAGCCGGTCGGGGCGATGACGAGCGCGTTGTCGCCGCCGGCGATGGCCTCCCAGGCACCGTTCTGGGCGGCCGTCGGCGCCGCGAACGACGCGGTGAACCAGTCGCGGGTCGCGGGGGAGAAGCGGTCGAGGGCCGGCACCCGTCCATTCTCGCCCCGACCGCCGACACCCGCCGCTGGGCCGACCGAACCCCCACCCCGGTGATCTTCGCGAAACTGTTGATCATCGGCCGGGACACGCCGTACGAGGCGACGGCTTCGCGAAGATCAGTCCGGTCAGCGGGGGCCGTGGCGGCCGGCGACCACCGGCGAGACGTCGACCCGGCCGCGATAGCAGTCGGGCCACGTCACGGACACGAGCTGCTGCGTCGTCAACCCGGGCGGGATCACCTTGATCCCGGCCGCCTGCGGGCACGCACGCTGATGGACGTTGTCGTAGTCGCTGCCCGCGAGCCCGAACGAAGCCCGTCCTCCCGGTGCAAGCACGATGCTGCTGATCTGGTCGGTGCCCCAGAAGTACGACGAGCCATGATGCGGTCGCGTCGGCAGTGGCTGCCCAGCACCGTTGACGAACTGCACGCCCGGGAACCCGCGCAAGGAGCAGTCCCGCCCCGAGGTGTTGGTCAGGATGACGTACTGCACGTAGTTGCCGAGACCGACGCCGGACCTGCCCGGGCTTACGTTCAGCTGCGCCGCCGTGCACTGGGGCGGTGCCGCGGTGACCGTGACCGTGGCGCCGTCGTCGGCCTGCACACCGACGATCGGGGTTTCCCAGCGCAGCTGCACGTCACCGGCTGGGGCCGTGCTCGGGACGCGCAGCTGCATGTCGAGGGTCAGTTGCGAGGCGCCACTGCCCGAGATCGCCTGGCAGTCCAGCATGTGGTCTTCGCCGGCGACAAGGCTCCCCGCCGCGGTGACGAGCTGCTCGCGGAAGGGAATGCATGGGTCGACGCCGCCACCCACTGTGCTGAGCGCCACCCGGAAGTGCAGCACCGAGCCCGCCATCACCGTGCGGTCCTGATCGAGGATCGTCGGTTCGAGGCCTGAGTTCTTCAGCCGGGGCGTGCCGTTGCGCCGCAGCCACTCGCCCGCGATGACGTCGTACTGCATCGCCGTGCCGCCCTGGTCGCAGGTGAGCGGCAACCCGGCGGAGCCGGTGCCGCCGGCGCGGGTTGCCGGCACCGTCATCGGGGTGGCGCCATGGCCGAGGTCGAAGCGCAGCGCGACCACGGTGCCGACGCAGCGTGCCCCGAGGCCGGACAGTGACAACGAGCTCGCCGCGTCCCCACCGGCCCGGACCCGGACCCATGGGTGCACGCGGAAGGTATCGGTCGGTCTCGGCAACGCGATGACGTGACCGCTGCGGTCGAGTCCGGCGACCGACGGCTCACCTTGCAGCGCGCACTCGGCTCCGCCGTTGTGTACGGCAAGCGAACCGATCGCTCCGCCGCCGCCGCCCTGGAACGCGGTGGTCGCTGTGAGCTGCGTCGGGTCGCACCAGGGCACCGACGGGTCGGCCACCGTCCCCGGATAGTGCTGCATTGCCGCGGCGCTGTCGGGGAGGTTGCTCCAGGCGATCTCGGCCGTGCTCGCCGGTGGCTGCGCCGGTTTGGTCGGCGGGGTGGATGGCGTCGGCGCAGGCGTACTCGACGTCGGGCTGTGGTCGTCGCCGCCCGGTACGACGGACTCACTGTCGCCGAGACCGCCGCCTGCGAAGACTGCGGCCGCGCCGATCGCGAGCAATGCCCCCACCGCGGACCCGGTCGCGGCGACGACCCGGTGGCGGCTGCGGCGACGTACTCCCTCGTGCACCAGCTGGGCTGCACCGGAGCGCAGCGGGACGTCGAGCCGCTCGTCGGTCAGCACGTCGCGCAGGGCGCGTTCTAGGTCGTCCACGTCGTCTCCTCAGCCGGCATGGCGGCCCGCAACTTCGCGAGCGCCTTGCTGGCCTGGCTCTTGACGGTGCCGGGTGCGCAGCCGAGAGTGGCCGCGATCTGGTCCTCGGACATGTCCTCGTAGTAGCGGAGCACGATCACCGCGCGCTGCCGCTGGGGCAGGGTGCTGAGCAGCCGCCACAGCGTCTCGTCGTGACCGGGTGGGTCGAGGCTGATCGTGCGGTCCGGCAATGTGTCCACCAGCGTCTCGCGGCGCAGCTTGCGCCATCGGGACGTGCGTCCGTTGAGGATCGCTCGGCGCACGTAGGCCTCCGGGTTACCTTGCCGGTCCAGGCGTGACCAGCGGATGCCGGTCCGTTCCAGTGCGTCCTGGACGAGGTCGGCGGCGGTGTGCGGGTCGCCGGTCAGCGCGTGGGCGAAACGCAGCAGCGCGGGCATGCGGGCGCGCACGAACGCGTCGAAGGCCTCCGCCTCGGCGTCCACGTGCCCACCCCCGATGGCCAGGATGCTCGCTACACGCGCGGACGGCGAGGAAGGTTGCCCGACGTAGCGTGTGTCCCATGCGGCTGACCGAGTTCTGGGAGCGCATGCGTGGGCGGTTCGGCGCGGGATATGCCGACTCCGTCGCCCGCGACCAGGTCATCCGCCGGCTGGACAACCGCACGATCAACGAGGCGCTCGCCGCCGGTGAGCAGCCGAAGGACGTCTGGCGCGCGGTCTGCGAGCACTTCGAGATCCCGGTGGCCGACCGCCACTGAATCTCTGGCGCCTTCGGCGCTTGTCGCGGGGCCCCGACCCCGCTCCCTCCCCGCGGCGTCGTCGGCGCTTGTCGCGGGGCCCCAACCCCGCTCCCTCCCTGCGGCGTCGTCGGCGTTGGTCGCGGGGCCCCAACCCCGCTCCCTCCGGCGTGTCATTGCCGGACCTCGAACGTATGTTCGCTTACTGTGGATCTCACGCGGGCGTCCACAGAGTGCGTCGGGGCGCCGAAAGTGTCCGACCTCGCTCATAGCGTCGCCCGCGACCAGAACGACAACCCCGGAGGGGCGTGACATGGCAGGCATGGACCGCGACAAGGCGCTGGCCACCGCGATGGCGCAGATCGAGCGCCAGCACGGCAAGGGCGCGGTCATGCGCCTCGGCGACGAGACCCGCGCACCGATCGAAGTCATCCCGACCGGATCGATCGCGCTCGACGTCGCGCTCGGCATCGGCGGCCTGCCCCGCGGCCGGATCGTGGAGATCTACGGGCCGGAGTCGTCGGGAAAGACGACCGTCGCGCTGCACGCCGTCGCCAACGCGCAGAAGGCCGGTGGCATCGCGGCATTCATCGATGCCGAGCACGCGCTCGACCCCGAATACGCCAAGGCGCTCGGGTGCGACACCGATGCGCTGCTCGTGTCCCAGCCCGACACCGGTGAGCAGGCGCTCGAGATCGCCGACATGCTGATCCGCTCCGGTGCGATCGACATCATCGTCATCGACTCGGTGGCCGCGCTTGTGCCGCGCGCCGAGATCGAAGGCGAGATGGGTGACTCCCACGTCGGCCTTCAGGCGCGACTCATGTCGCAGGCACTGCGCAAGATCACCGGCGCGCTGTCCAACTCCGGCACGACGGCGATCTTCATCAACCAGCTGCGCGAGAAGATCGGCGTGTTCTTCGGGAGCCCGGAAACGACGACCGGCGGCAAGGCGCTGAAGTTCTACGCGTCGATCCGGCTCGACGTGCGTCGCATCGAGACGCTCAAGGACGGCCAGGACGCCGTCGGCAACCGCACCCGCATCAAGGTCGTGAAGAACAAGTGCAGCCCGCCGTTCAAGCAGGCGGAGATGGACATCATCTACGGCCAGGGCATCAGCCGCGAAGGAAGCCTGATCGACCTCGGCGTCGATGAGGGCATCGTGCGCAAGGCCGGCGCTTGGTACACCTACGAAGCCGACCAGCTCGGCCAGGGCAAGGAAAACGCGCGAGCGTTCCTGCGGGACAACCCCGACCTGGCCAACGAGATCGAGAAGAAGATCAAGGAGAAGCTCGGCATCGGCGCTCGCGTCGACGCGCCGGCCGACGCCGCACCCGACATCGATCTCGACCTCGACAAGCCGATCGACCTGCTGCCCGACGCGGTGCCCACGCCCGTCGACTTCTGACCCTTCGACCCCATGTCGAAAGACGAGGACGCAGACCCGGAGTCGCTCGCCCGGACCATCGCGTTGCGGATGCTGGAGCGCCAGCCCCGCACCCGGGTCGAGCTCGAGCGTGCGCTGGTCCGCCGCGGCGTCCCTGCGGAGGCGGCGGCCAGCGTGCTCGACCGGTTCACCGAGGTCGGGCTCGTCGACGACGAGGCGTTCGCCACGGCGTGGGTCGACAGCCGGCACGTCGGCCGGGGCCTGGCTCGACGGGCCCTGTCCGCTGAGCTTCGTCAGCGCGGTGTCGACGAGCAGATCGTCCGCGACGCCGTTGGCGCGGTCAGCGCCGACGACGAGGAGGCAGCCGCCCGAGCCCTGGCGACCCGGCGGCTGCCGAGCATGGCCCGGTTGCCTCGGGACACTCAGGTCCGCCGGATGGTGGGGATCCTCGCGCGCAAGGGCTTCAGCCAGGGCCTGGCGATGAAGGTCATCCGCGAGGTGCTTGCCGATGCCGCGATGCGGCCGTAATCTCAAAGTCACGAAGGAGTAACCGTCCGTGGCGCAGGCCAGGGGACGCCACCACATAGCGACACCTGCACGTCACCGAACTCACGAACCCGGGACACCGGTCCCGGTCCGAACCGAAACACATCGCCGCCGCATCTTGAGGTGACGGTGAACACCGGCCGCGGTCCACGCCGCGTCCCGGACGGTCTTCCTTCGCCTGAGCACGTCCGCGCCTGCGCGGGCGGGCTCCGACCGGAGGAGGGTGCCTGAATGGCCGCGCTCATCGCCGTCGTGATCGTCGTCGGGCTCCTCGTCGTGGTGCTCGTCGTCATGCTGCTGCGGGTCATGGCCCGGCTCAACAACGCGCCCGCCGCTGTCCCGGCGGTCGACGTGGATGCCGCCGGTGCCCCCACTGCCGGTCTGCGAGAAGCCGCCGAGCGCGAAGCGGCTGACATCCGCCGGCAGGCCGAACGTGATGCCGAGGAGCTGCGCCGGCAGGCCGAGACATCGGTCGGCAGCGCCAACATCGATGCTCGCCGAGCAGCCGAGGACGAGCTCCACGGCCTCAAGGACCAGGCCCATGCGCTCAGGGACGAGATCGCCGAGCTCAAGACCGATCTCGAACGGCGTGAGCAGCGCATGGTCGAGCGGGAGGAGCGCGTCGACGCCGAGCAACGCCGGGTTGAGGCCCGCGACCGCGAGCTCGCCGAGCACGAGGCGGCTCTCGAGCGCGGTCGGGCCGAGCTCGAAGGTGTGGAGGCCGAGCGACAGCGCGAGCTCGAACGGGTGGCCAACCTCACTGCCGCCGACGCCAAGACCGAGCTCGTCAAGATGATCGAGACGCAGGCCAAGCGCGAGGCTGCGGTGATCGTCCGCGACATCGAGCACGAGGCCAAGGAAGAGGGCGAGGACCGCGCCCGCAAGATCGTCACCATGGCGATCCAGCGGGTCGCCTCCGAGCAGACCGCCGAGTCGGTCGTCAGCGTGCTGCACCTGCCGAGCGACGACATGAAGGGCCGCATCATCGGCCGCGAAGGCCGCAACATCCGTGCCTTTGAGTCGACCACCGGTGTCAACCTCATCATCGACGACACACCCGAAGCCGTGTTGCTGTCCTGCTTCGACCCGGTGCGTCGTGAGGTCGGCCGCCTGACGCTGGAAAAGCTCGTCCTCGACGGTCGCATCCACCCGCATCGGATCGAGGAGATCTACGAACGCAGCAAGACCGAGGTCGAGCAGCTCTGCGTGCGCGCCGGCGAGGACGCGCTGGTGGAGGTCGGACTCACCGACATGCATCCCGAGCTCATCACGTTGCTCGGCCAGCTGCGCTATCGGACGTCGTACGGGCAGAACGTCCTCAAGCACCTCATCGAGTCGGCGCACATCGCCGGCATGATGGCGAGCGAGCTGCGGCTCGACCCGGTGCTGATGAAGCGCTGCACGGTGCTGCACGACGTCGGCAAGGCACTCACCCACGAGGTCGAGGGCAGCCACGCCATCATCGGTGCCGAGATCGCCCGCAAGTACGGCGAGCACGAGGACGTCGTGCACGCGATCGAGGCCCACCACAACGAGGTCGAGGTCCGCACCGTCGAAGCGGTGCTCACCCAGGCCGCGGACGGCATCAGCGGCGGCCGTCCCGGTGCGCGCCGGGAGTCCCTCGAGCACTACGTCAAGCGGCTCGAGCGCATCGAGGAGATCGCCAGCGAACAGCCGGGCGTCGAGAAGGTGTTCGCGATGCAGGCCGGTCGCGAGATCCGGGTGATGGTCAAGCCCGAGGACGTCGACGACATCGGCGCGCAGGTGATCGCCCGTGACGTCGCCAAGCAGATCGAGGAGGAGCTGACCTACCCGGGGCAGATCCGCATCACCGTCGTCCGCGAGTCGAGAGCGACTGAATACGCTAAGTAGATGAGCAGCGTGATCACGCCCGACACGGTCGCGGACCGCTACGTCGAGGCGCACCAGCGGATCGTGGATCTCGTCGCCGACGTCGACGACAGTCGGGCCGGTCGGATCGTGCCCGGCACACCCGAGTGGACGGTGCACGACCTGGTGGCGCATCTCGCCGCCATCCCGTCCGACATCGTGACCGGCCGGCTGAGGGGTGTCCCCACGTCGGAGCAGACCCAGGCGCAGGTGGATGCCCGCCGGGACCGTCCGGTGGTCGACCTGTTGGCGGAGTGGCAGTCCGGTCTCGACCCGATTGTCGAGGGCGCGCGGGTCGGGCTCGTGCCGGCGCCGCTCGCGATCGACGCGATCACCCACGAGCAGGATCTGCGTGGGGCGTTGGGCGCGGCGCCGCTGCCGGACGATGTCGCGCTTCGCTTCGGCGTCATCGGGTTCTCCTACGGACTGCAGCACCGCCTCAGCGCGGTCGGCCTGCCGGCGGTCCGGATCTCGGACCCGACCCGCGGCTTCGAGGTGACAGTGGGCGATGGCGAGCCGGCGGTGACCGTCCGGGCGCCGGAGTTCGAGCTGTTCCGTGCCGTCGCCGGCCGGCGCAGCCGCAGCCAGGTCGCCGCGTTCACCTGGTCGGCGCACGGATCGGTCGACCCCGCGGCCTATCTCGACGCGTTCTGCGTCTTCGGCCCGTTGCGGGCGGAGGACCTCGACGAGGGCTGACCCGCCGGTGGCGACCGGAGCCGGTCAGGCCCAGCTGGTGGCGTGCTGCTCGAACGCTTCTTTGATCTGGACGGTCACGACGCAGAACACGGCACCGGCCGGGTCCCGCATCACCACCCAGCTGTGATGGCGCTCGACCTCGACCGCGCCCAGGGCGATGAGGCGCGCTACCTCCGCTTCCACGTCGTCCGTCTCGATGTCGAGGTGCACGCGGGGC
>JAVEEH010000104.1 GCA_030840545.1 Frankiaceae bacterium
CGTCCGGGCGATCGAGCAGATGCAAGGCGCCCAGGTGCCCGCCTCGATGCTCGAGACGGTCGTCCTGCCGTCCCGGGTCGTCGACTATCACCCCGCACTGCTCGACGAGCTCACCAGCGCCGGCGACGTCCTCTGGGTCGGCCAGGGTTCGCTCCCCGGCAACGACGGCTGGGTGTCGATCCACCTGGCCGACAACGCGCCGCTCCTCATGCCTCTCGCGGATGCAGAGCCGACCCACACACCGCTGCACCAGCAGGTGCTCGAGTCCCTCTCCGGCGGCGGTGCGATGTTCTTCCGCAGCCTGTCCGACCGCGTGACGTCTACTGACGACCGCGCGCTCGTCGAGGCGCTGTGGGACCTGGTCTGGTCCGGCCTGGTCACCAACGACACCCTCGCGCCACTTCGCAACCTCGTCGGCGCCGGCTCGCGTCGCAGCGCGCCACGCGCCCGCCCTGGCCGCCGCGGCCGACCCGTGATGCCGATCCGGTCCGGGCCGCCCAGTGCCGCCGGCCGGTGGTCGCTGCTTCCCGAGCGCGAAACCGACCCGACCCGACGTGCACACGCTGCGGCTGAAGCCCTGCTCGACCGGCATGGCCTGGTGACCCGCGGAGCCGTCATGGCCGAGCACGTCACCGGCGGTTTCGCCGCGGTCTACCCGGTGCTCAAGGCGTTCGAGGAGACCGGCCGATGCCGCCGTGGCTATTTCGTCGAGGGCCTCGGCGGCGCTCAGTTCGCGATGCCCGGAGCCGTCGACCGGATGCGCGCGATGGCGCAGCCCCGACGGGAGACTTCGTCGTGGCAGACCGCCGTCCCGGGCGGATGGCGGGAACGACGGCAGCCGGCCGAGGAGGCCGCACTGGTGCTCGCCGCTGCGGACCCGGCGAACCCCTACGGCGCGGCCCTGGCCTGGCCCGACCACGCCGGCACCCACCGGCCGGGACGCAAGGCCGGGGCGCTTGTCGTGCTCGTCGACGGTGAGCTCGCCCTCTACGTCGAGCGCGGAGGCAAGTCGCTGCTGTCGTGGAGTGACGACCCAGCCTGCGTGCAGCCGGCCGCGGATGCACTCGCCCTCGCGGTGCGCGACGGCATGCTCGGCAAGCTGGCGGTCGAGCGCGCCGACGGCGAGGCGGTGCTGACCTCTCCGCTCGGCGCGGCGCTCGAGCAGGCAGGGTTTCGCCCGACCCCGCGAGGTCTTCGCCTCCGCGCCTGACCGTCCTGGCGAGCCGCCCTCACTCCGGCGATACTTGCGTTCTCGGACGAGAGGGATCAGATGAGCGGGCCCAGCATTCCCAGTGGCTTCATCGCCATTTTCGTCATCTTCGCGATCATCGGCGTCGGCTCGGCGATCTACCGCATGTCGCTGGCTCGCCGGATCGCCCGCGGTGCGGGACTGAACGAGAACGACGCGGCGGCCACCACCTTTCTGACCCCGAACGGGCTGGACGCGACCTACCTGGCGGCGAGCCTGCATGGCCGCGCGCAGGCTCCGGCTGGTGCCGCTGGGCGGTCGACCGAGGACAGGTTGCGCGAGCTGCAGGGCCTACGGGACTCGGGGTTGGTGACAGCGCAGGAGTACGACGCGCGCCGTACGGCGATCCTCGATCAGGTCTGAGTGGCCGCGGCTCTCCCCATGACAGCGGCCGCTTGCCGGGTCAGGCCGGAAGCAGCACGACCCCGCGCTCGTCGACCTCCCAGTAGGGGTTGTGCGCGACCTCCCAGAGGTTGCTGTCAGGGTCCGCGAAGTATCCCGAGTAGCCGCCCCAGAACACCTTCTGCCCCGGCTTCACCAGTCGACCGCCGGCCGCCTGCGCCGCGGCGAGTGCCGCATCCACCTCCGCCGGCGACGCGACGTTGATCGCTGTCGCGACGCCACGGAATGCCGATGGCTCCACCGTCGGGAGCGTTGCATCCGCCGCCAGCGCGTCCTGACCGAACAGTGCAAGGACACATCCGACGGTCGCGAAAAAGCTCACCTCACCCGCCACCGACGACGACGACAGCGGCCAGCCGAGGCGCTGGTAGAACTCCGTGGCGCGCCCGACGTCAGCCACACCCAGCGTGATGACCGTGATCCGGGCGGGGATGCTCATGCTGACTCGCTCGTGGCTCTCGATCATGGCCTTACTCTGCCCCAGCCGGCGGCTAGCGTGGATGTGTGCCCGAAGGAGACACCGTCTGGCTGGCTGCGCGACGGATGCACGACGCGCTTGCGGGCCGGAGTCTCACGCACACGGACTTCCGCGTCCCGCAACTCGCCACCACGGACCTCACCGGCCGCGAGGTGTCCGAAGTGGTGAGTCACGGCAAGCACATGCTGACGCGCGTCCGCGGCGACCTCACTGTGCACACGCATTTCGAGATGGACGGCAGCTGGCACCTTTACCGGCCCGGCACCCGATGGACCGGCGGCCCGGCATGGCAGGTGCGCATCGTCCTCGCCAACGACGACTGGCAGGCGGTCGGCTACCGGATGCCGGTGGTCGAGCTTCTGCCCACCGCCGAGGAGCACCGCATCATCGGTCACATCGGGCCGGATCTGCTCGGCGAGTGGGATCACGACGAGGCCCTGCGCCGGCTGCGGTCGAAGCCGGCACGCGAGATCGGCCCGGCGCTGCTCGACCAGCGCAACCTCGCCGGCATCGGCAACCTCTACAAGGCCGAGACGTTGTTCCTCTCCGGCGTCACGCCGTGGACCCGGGTCGGCGACATCGACGACCTCGATGCCGTCGTACGACGGGCGCGCAAGCTCATGCAGGCCAACAAGAACCACTGGCAGCAGACGACGACCGGCAGTCTGCGGCCGGGTGCGGACCACTGGGTTTTCGAGCGCAGCGGTCGGCCGTGCCGTCGGTGTGGCACGAGGGTCGCCTCGGCGGTGCAGCCCGAGCCCGGCCGCGAACGCTACGAGCGGATCTCCTACT
The DNA here is from genome assembly GCA_030840545.1 of Frankiaceae bacterium. Classification (GTDB taxonomy): domain Bacteria; phylum Actinomycetota; class Actinomycetes; order JAFAQI01; family JAFAQI01; genus JAFAQI01. Next base: position 2,922 of record JAVEEH010000104.1, read on the forward strand.
GGTGCGCACAGTGCCAGGCTGGTCCAGGTCCTTGAGACAAGGGCCGGCGAAACGGACGCGAGGGATGGTTCACTCGTTCTTCGCAGGCCGGCAAGGCCTTCTCGCGGGGGGTGGCAGTGGGACGGCGACGAGCGTCAGCAGCAGCAGCGGGCATGGCTCTGGCGCTCCTGCCGGTCCCGGCACCCGCGGAAGCATCCGCGCCAGTCACGACGTTTCAGCTTGCAGAAGGCCCGAGCTACCAAACTCCATACCGGATTCCGGAACTCGCGAGCGCGGACTACGTCGTGTCCCGCACCCCCGACGGCGTCCTCGTCGCGACCCCGACCGCCGGAGGGGCCGACGTCGCGATCCCTGACGCAGCCGGGCTGACGGGGCAAGTCCAGGGATCCGGCGGAGCGGGCACCAGCATTTCGGCCGGCATGCTCACCGAGAGCCATTCGGCCGGCTCCGTCACCTACCTGCACATCGCCACCGGAGCCTTCGCGACCCAGCCCAGCCAGGGCAGATACCTCAGCGCCGCCCCGGGCGGATGGCTCGCCGTTTCCGGGCAGTCGGTGCGACTGGTCGATGCCGACTCGGGCGTCGCGACCGATCTCGGCACCGTGCCGAACATCTATGACTCCGATCCGGTCGACTACGGCGCCGCCGACGCGACCCACGCGGTCGTCTCCTGGGTCCACCTCGCGACCTACGTGAGGCATTTCGCGGTGTTCGACATGCTCACCCATCTCAAGCAGGAGTTCACGTCCAACTCATCGGGTTGCATGAAGCCAGGACCGCACGACCTGTGCCTACCGCGGTACTTCGCTCTGACCAGCAACGCGATTGCCTGGTGGAATCCGCACAGCCGCACCGTCAATCGGCTCGGCTTCGACGCAAGCACGGAAGTCGCGCTGTCCCTTCCCGCACGGCGCGGGATCTACGAGGTCGTCGCCACCGGCGGCGCGACCGGGTGGTCCGACTACTCCTACGACTCCGGCGTACCGCCTGCGTTCGAGACGGTGCCGATCGCCGGGGGGGTCCCCCGCCGGCGGCTCGGGATATCAGCCGTGGCGGACGACGGAGAAGGGCGTTTCTACTACGACTACGCCCCGAACGGCGGCCAGCCGGGCTTGTACAGCGCAGCGTCCGCCTCAACCACGCCGGTGTTGCTCCAGTCCGACCAGCCGATCCCAGCGGCCGGCACGGTCCCGAGCCCGAGCCAGGGGCAGGTCGCATGGAGCGACGACGAACGATCCCCGACGACGATCTGGGAACGCCCGGTCCTCCAGGGGCCAGGTCCACCGTCCATCGGTCCGTCGAGTCTCGTCGACAAGCAAGCCGCCGACTACCGGGTCCTGACCTCGGGCCGGCACACCATCGTCGAACGCCAGTCGTCGACCGGACCGCCGGTCTGGTACGACGAGGCCGTCTCCGCAGACGGGACCCATCTGCACCCGTTGGCCCTTCCGCTCGACGCTCAGCCGGTCGTCCTGTCAGGGACGCGCCTGTTGTACAACCAGACATTCGAGGGAGGGAGCTACCTCTACACGCTCTACGACCTCAACACCCGCGTGGCACAGCACTTCGTGGCCTTCCAGGCAGCGCTGTGGGGGAACTACGTCGCCTACCAGTCCATGACGGGAGGGATCTATCTCCGGGACCTTGCCGGCCACGCCGCGCCGACACACATCTCGGAAGCGAACTCCACGCCGTACGTCGCCGGCGACTACCTGGCGTGGTCCGGACAGGTTTGTAACCCGTCCTGTCACGTCGACACGCAGTACGTGAACTTCCGAACGGGGACTGGCCCGGTCGACATGGGCGAGGTGCAGCTCGACGCTCTCAGCGACTCCTACGTCGTAACCGAGAACCAGGCGGCCTACGGCGAGCCGCGCACCATCGTTGCGTTGAACCCCGTCACCCAGGCGACGACCACGGTGAGTGCGCAAGCAGCGCCCGGCGCGAACGCCGACGCCAATGTCGTCGGCTGGCGAGACAATCCTGCGCACAACATCCACGCTTCTCAGATCTCCGTGCTGCCGGACGCAGGCGTCACCGGTCGGCTACTAGGACGATCCGGTGCCCCGCGGCGAGTTGCCCGGCCTGAGCAGACCATGTGGCGCGCAGAGTGGGCGTCGTCCCGCCCCTTGACATCATGCGGCGTTGACATCACCAAGGCTGGGGTGTTGGTGCGCTCATTGGCGTGTGACCCGACGGTCATGGGCGTCGGCACGATCAGCGTCACGTGGAATCTCCGCGATACCAACGGGACGCCCGTACCGAACGGCTCGTATGACTGGACTCTCACCGCGACTGACAGCCACGGTCCGTTGACGGACTATGACGGCGTAGCGCGCCCCCTGTCCGGGGCCGTGTCGGTGGGCGTTGCCTCGGCGCATGCCTCGGCCACGCCACCCGCAGGGGGCTCGCGGGCCTGGCGACTAGCCTTCGACGCGGCCGTTTACGGCGCCGACAGCGCATCGGTCCAGCTTCGTGATCGGAGCGGCGCGGTGGTCCCCGCAACCATCGAGTGCAGCAGCAAGGACGGACACGCCGCAGACTGCGTCGGTCCGTTCCGGCGCGTCACCCTCACCCCGACCGAGCCTCTGACCCCTGGTCGGTCCTTTCGGCTGCACGTCAATCATGACGCGGGGGGTAACGCGATCGTCGACTCCGCGGGAGGCGACGTCGCGACTTGGGTGTCCGCGCTGCACACGATCCGGAGCCTGGATGACCAGGACATGCAGCAACACTGGGGTTCAGTGGCCAACACCCGCGCGATCGGGGGCAGCTACCAACGCGACGACCTGGCCGGCGCGACCATCACCCTCCGGGTGAGATTGGGCATCAAGCTCTGGTATGCACAGGGTCCGGACGAGGGAAGCCTCACGGTCAAGGTTGACGGGGTCCGGCAACCCGCCATCGACGAGTACTCGCCACGGCGCACGTTCGGTTTGAGCCGCGTTTACGGGACCGGACCGGGGGGTCACGACATCACGATCACGGTCGGTGGCAGACACGACGCCCGTTCCACCGGAGGCTTCGGCGTCGTCGATGCCATCAGCGTGGACTGCTTCGACAGCGTCAAGAACTGTCCGCCCATGGTGACCGACGTCGGCCGCTGGTCGACGGTTGCGGACGTCTCGGCGAGCTCCGGTGCCTACATGACGTCCGACACGGCCGGCGCGACCGCAGCCTTCGCGGTTCGCGGGACCGGGTTCGACCTCTACCGGCTGGTCGGCCGGCACCAAGGGCTGGCGACACTCCTCGTGGACGGACGTCGCGTGGCCGTCATCAACAGCTACCGGGCGACGAAGCGGATGGCGCCGTTCCGGTGCCGCGGCCTGACGGCCGGCGAACACTCCGTCCGGGTCGTGGTCCGCCACGAACGGCCAGAGCGTGGGCTCGGCGGGTTCGCGGTGTCCCTGGACCGGGTTGTCGCGGTCTAGAAGACGAGTTGCTGCTCGCCCGGGATCCGTGGGCGATCCGCGTCGATGTCGGCCGAGGGCAGGTCGCCGGCGACAGCCGCGGCCACTGCGGCCCCGCCCGGCAGCGCTGCAGCCACCAGGGCTGCCTGCGTGTCGACCTCGCGACCGGGCGAACCGACGAAGGACACCAGCCAGCGCAGCACGACGTCGACGGCGGCGTCGGACGTCTCGCGACCCGCCGCCACGAGCACCGCACGCACCGACAGCCGGACCGCGGCCCAGGCGGGCGACTCGCCGATCGTCATCAGCTCGGCCAACGTGGCCGGCTCGTCGGCGGCGATCCGGCGCAACGCCGGGTGCGAGCCGAGCCGCTCGGCTGCCAGCGCGAGTGCGTCCGCGAGATCGTCACTGGCGACCGTTGCGCACTCCTCGGCGAGCACGGCCACACCACCGTCGACGGTCGCGGCGTAGACCGACTCCTTGTCGCGGAAGTGGTTGTAGAGAGTGCCCTTCGCGATGCCGGACAGGGTGGCGATGTCGGCCATGGTCGCCCGGCGTGCGCCGTGCTTCTCGACCGCTCGCACCGCACCGTCGAGCACGGCCGCGCGGGTGCGGTGCATGGCGTTGCCGGCCCGGCTGCGCACGCCAGGCTCGCGCCGCGGCAAGGCGGAGGCGTCGACGGTGCTGGTCACGGTCAGGCGGCGACGACGGGGCGGGCGGCCAGGTGCGCGTCCATCGAGAGCCGGGCCACCGGGGTGACCTCCGGTCGCGCCGGCACCCGCGACGGTGCAGTGCGACCGGGGACGAGCGGCGCGATGCCGGCGACGGCACCGACACGGACACCCGCCGCCCGCTCGGCGGCAACGCGACCTGCGGGGACGAAACCGAGCGGCGCCATCGGGCGCCGTTCGAGAGCGAGCAGGTCGTCGCTGACCTCGCGCAGGACGTCGGCGAGGGAGACGTCGAGCGCCGCACAGATCGACGCCAGCAGCTCACTCGACGCCTCCTTGCGACCGCGCTCGACCTCGGACAGGTAGCCGAGTGAGACCTGGGCTGCGGCGCTGACCTCGCGCAGCGTCCGCGACTGGCGCTGACGGTGGCGACGCAGCACGTCGCCGACCAACCGGCGGAGCAAGACCATGGTCGCTCCCCTCCTCGCTCGGCGCCCACCGCGCCGTTGTCCTACCGTACCCGTCGGTCAGGCCGCTGCCGGATCGTCCAGCACATCTCGTAACAGCTCCAGCGCCGCCCGGACGGCCGCGACCCGGATGGTCTCGCGATCGCCGTCGATCCGCAGCTCGCGCACCTGCCCGTCGTCGGGCCCGGCGACGCCGATGTAGACGGTGCCCGGTGCCGCCCCGTCCTGCGGGTCCGGCCCGGCGACGCCGGTCAGCGCGACGCCGTAGGTGGTGGCCAGCCGGTCGCGCACCCCCGCCGCCATCGCCGCCGCGACCTGCGCCGACACCGCGCCCTCGGCGGCCAGCAGCGGGCCCGGCACGCCGAGCAGCGACTCCTTCAGATCCGTCGCATAGGCCAGGATGCCGCCCCGGAACGTCCGCGACGACCCCGGCATGTCGGTGAGCGTGGCACCGAGCAGCCCACCGGTCAGTGACTCGGCCACCGACAAGGTGGCACCGCGGGCGGCGAGCTTCTCGTGCACCACGACGTCGAGGCCGCCGGTGTCTATCGCCACGGCGCAGCTCCGGTCACTGCTGGGCCGCCCGGCGCGCGCGCTTCATCTGGGCCCGGGCGCTCGTACGACGCAGCCGGACGGCACGGGCCACGTAGTCGACGCCGGTGGCGAGGGTGATCACGACCGCGAGCGCGAGCAGCCCGAAGCGCAGCGACGCCGACCAGCCGGTCAGCGGCAACACATAGAGCCCGATGGCGACGTTCTGCAGCAAGGTCTTGATCTTGCCGCCCCGGCTGGCCGGGATGACGCCGTGCCGGATGACGAAGAACCGCAACCCGGTGATGCCGAGCTCCCGGACGAGGATGACGACGGTGACCCACCAGGGCAGGTCGCCGAGAGCGGACAAGCCGATCAGAGCCGCACCGATCAAGGCTTTGTCGGCGATCGGATCGGCAACCTTGCCGACATCGGTGACGAGACCGCGGCTGCGGGCCAGGTCCCCGTCGACGAAGTCCGTCACGGTGGCCACGGCGAACGCGACGAACGCCCACACCCGCCAGCCGGTCGAGTGGCCCCCATTCGCAACCAGCAGCGCGACGAACGCCGGCACCAACAGCAGTCGCACCAGCGTCAAAGCGTTGGCGATGTTGGCGATGCGCGCCGTCTGCGCCGGCTGGGCGGCCGGGTCCACGACAGGCGTCGGGGTGGTCATCCCGCAACCTGCGGGCGAACGACGTCCGGCAGCGCAGCCGCGACGAGATCGGCCCCGTCGGATCCGGAGACCCGCGCCGTGACGACATCGCCGACCTGAGCAGCGGCCACACCGGTGACCGTCGTGGACCCGTCGACCTCCGGCGCCTGGTGCTCGGCCCGGCCTTCGGCCACACCGGCGTCGATCGACTCGATGAGCACCTCGACGGTCTCGCCGATCCGCTCCTCAGCGCGCTGTGCGAGCAGCTCGTCGACGAGGCGGGTGAGCTTGGCGACCCGCCGGTCGATCACATCGCGCCGCAGCTTGCGGTCCATCGTCGCCGCCTCGGTGCCGTCCTCGTCGGAGTAGCCGAAGACACCGATCGCGTCGAGCCGGCCGGCGACGAGGAACCGCTCGAGCTCGGCGACGTCGGCCTTTGTCTCGCCCGGGAACCCGACGATGACGTTGCTTCGTACGCCGGCCGCGGGGGTGACCGCGCGGATCGAGGCGAGCAGGTCGAGGAAGCGCTCGGTCGACCCGAAGCGGCGCATGCGGCGGAGCAAGGGCCCGCTGGCGTGCTGGAACGACAGGTCGAAGTAGGCAGCCACACCCGGCGTCGTCGTCATCACGTCGACCAGCGACGGACGCATCTCGGCCGGTTGGAGGTAGGACACCCGGACCCTGGCGATGCCGGCAACGGCGGCCAGCTGCGGCAGCAGCTTCTCCAGCGCCCGCAGGTCGCCCAGGTCCTTGCCGTACGACGAGGAGTTCTCGCTGACGAGCAGCAGCTCGCGCACACCCTGCCCGGCCAGCCACTCGGCGTCGGCCAGGATCTCCTCCGGCAGCCGGGAGACGAAGGCGCCCCGGAACGACGGGATCGCGCAGAACGCGCACCTGCGGTCGCAGCCGGAGGCAAGCTTCAGCGGCGCGACCGGACCGCTGTCGAGCCGGCGCCGCAGCGCACCCCCTGCCGCACCCGCGGACCACGGCGCACCCTCGAAAGTCGGCACCGAGTGACCGGGCATCCCGATCCCGGCCGAGGCGCGGGGCCGCTCGACCGGGCTGAGCGGCAACAGCGTGCGCCGGTCCCGGGGCTGATGCGCGACGAGCTTGCGCCCCGCCAGGACGTCGTCGAGCCGGTCGGAGATGTCGGCGTAGTCGTCGAACCCGAGGACAGCGTCCGCCTCGGGCAGCTCCCGGGCGAGTTTGACGCCGTAGCGCTCGGCCAGGCAACCGACGGCAACGACCTTTCCGCCGCTGTCCCGGGCGGCCAGCAGCGTGTCGATGCTGTCGCGCTTGGCGGCCTCGACGAACCCGCAGGTGTTGACCAGGACGGCGTCCGCGCCGTCGGTGTCGTCGACCACGGTCCAGCCGGCGCCTTCGAGGCGACCGGCGAGCTCTTCGGAGTCGACCTCGTTGCGTGCGCACCCGAGCGTGACGAGGGCGACCGACCGGGGCATTGCTCCAGACTAGGTCCTGGGCGGGCAGGCCCTAGGCGTACTGGATGTTGCCCCCGGGCTCGATCGTGACGTGAGCGACGTTGCCGGTTGACCGCGGTGCGCCCACATCGCGCCCGTCGGCCACGAGGTCAACGACCGGGGCGTTGCCGATGGTCAGCCGCAGGCCTTTCGCGTCGCGGAAGATCTTCTGCTGGCCGCTCGACATCAGGCCTTGGTAGAGCAGCCGGCCTGAAAAGGTCGTGACGGAGATCCACGTCCGCGACGACGTGACCCGGACAAGCGCCAGCGCGTCGGTCGGCAGGGCGGCCTGGGCGGACGGCGGTGGCGACGCCGGCTGGCTGACCACCGGGGTGGTCGACGACGACGGGAGACCGGAGCCCGGCTGGTTGTGCGCCGCCGACGCCTTGGGGGTGTGCCGGTTGCCGAGCAGGCTGATGCCGGCGAGCACGCAGATGACGACGAGGGCTACGGCCATCGCGGCGGCCCAGTTGGGCTGCTTGCGGTCGGCCCGCGCGGCGGCGTCGGGGTCGACGGCCGGGACGGGGACCAGCGCCGGGACGGGGTCGTCGGCGTGCAGGCTGTCGAACTCCGCAACCGGACCTTCCGGGTCGAGTCCGACCGCTCGGGCGATGCTGCGGATGTGCCCGCGCGCATAGACCGCGCCGCCGCAGCCGGAGAAGTCATCGGCCTCGATCGCACGGATCAGACCGGCCCGGATCCGCGTCGCGCTGCTGACGTCGTCGACCGACATCTCGCGCGCCTCGCGCGCCCGAGCGAGGGTCTCGCCGGCAGACACGTGACCGAGCCTCCTGGGGAAAGAGTGACCAAGGCCGATGTTCTGGAGCCTGGGGTGAAGTCTAGAGCCGGTCGCGACTTATCGACAGAGCAACCTCTCGGTCGCGGCTAGTCCTGGCCGCGCAGCACGAGCAGGATGCCGTCGAGCTCCTCCGGACGCACCAGCACGTCGCGCGCCTTTGAGCCCTCGCTGGGCCCGACGATGCCGCGGCTCTCCATCAAGTCCATGAGCCGGCCGGCCTTGGCGAAACCGACCCGCAGCTTTCGCTGCAGCATCGAGGTCGACCCGAACTGCGTCGTGACGACCAGCTCGACGGCCTGACAGAGCACGTCGAGGTCGTCGCCGACCTCCTCGTCGACCTCCCGCTTGGTGGGGGCACCGCCGAGGACGTCTTCGCGATAGGTCGGCTCGGCCTGCTTCTTGCAATGGGCGACCACGGCTTCGATCTCGGCGTCCGAGACGAACGCTCCCTGCAGCCGGATCGGCTTGCTCTCCCCCATCGGCAGGAAGAGGGCGTCTCCTCCACCGACCAGCTTCTCGGCGCCGTTCTGGTCAAGGATGACGCGGCTGTCGGCCAGGCTCGCTGTCGCGAACGCGAGGCGGCTCGGCACGTTGGCCTTGATCAAGCCGGTGACCACGTCGACCGACGGTCGCTGGGTCGCAAGGACGAGGTGGATCCCGGCTGCCCGGGCCAACTGCGTGATGCGTACGACGGCGTCCTCGACGTCACGCGGCGCAACCATCATGAGATCGGCGAGCTCGTCGACGATGACCAGGATGTAGGGGTAGGGCGCCCACACCCGGTCACTGCCGGGCTCGGTTGGCAACTTGCCGGTCCGTGCCTTGGTGTTGAAGTCGTCGATGTGCCGGACGCCCGCCTGCTCCATGTCGTCGTAGCGCATCTCCATCTCGCGCACGACCCACTGCAACGCCTCGGACGCCTTCTTCGGGCTGGTGATGATCGGGGTGATGAGGTGCGGGATCCCCTGGTAGTGGGTGAGCTCGACCCGCTTGGGGTCGATGAGCACGAGCCGCACCTCGTCCGGCGTCGACCGCGCCAGAACTGAGGTGATCAGCGCGTTGATGCATGTCGACTTGCCGGCGCCGGTCGCGCCGGCGATCAACATGTGCGGCATCTTGGCGAGGTTGGCGGCGATGAACCGTCCCTCGACGTCCTTGCCCAGCGCGACGACGAGCGGGTGATGGTCGCTCGTCGCGACCGGTGAGCGGAGCACGTCACCCAGGCAGACCATCTCGCGGTCGGTGTTGGGGATCTCGATGCCGATCGCCGACTTGCCGGGGATGACGTCGATGATGCGCACGTCCGGGCTCTTGACCGCGTAGGCGATGTTGCGCTGCAGCTGCTTGATGCGTTCGACCTTGACGGCCGGTCCGAGCTCGATCTCGTAGCGCGTCACGGTGGGCCCGCGGCTGAAGCCGGTGACCGAAGCGTCGGCCTCGAACTGCTCGAAGACCTGGGTCAGCGCCTCGATGACGATGTCGTTGGCCCGGCTCCGCGCCTTGGCGGCCGGTCCTTCGCGCAACATCGTCGGGGCCGGGAGCTGATACGTGCCGTCGCCGAGCCGCAGCTGCTCGATCCGGCGCGGCGGGGTGGTGACCGGCGCCGGTGGGTGCGGCAGCTGCTCGGCACCGCTCTGCGGCGGCAGCGTCCAGCCGAGCACCGGTGACGCCGAGAACGGCTCGCTCTGCGCCGGCTCGGCCATCGCGCCCTGGCGTCGCCGGGGCCGATGCCGCTTGAGCGGCTGCAGCGGCTGGGTGTCGTCGTCCGCCGCTTCGTCGTCATCGGCTGCCGCGGAACGTCGCAGGACGGCCCGCAGCCGGTCCGGCACGGTGTGCAGCGGTGTGCCGGTGAGGACGAGGAGGCCGAACAGTGCGACGAGTCCGAGGATCGGCATGGCCAGGTAGACCGTGAGCGCGGCGGCGAGCGGTGAGCCGGCAAGCACGCCGAGCAGACCGCCGGCGCCACGTCGGGCGGCTTGGGCCGTGGGGTCGCCGTGGGCAAGGTCGAGGATGCCGAGCAGTCCCGCGACCGCGCCGGCCCACCCGATGACGACCCGGCCTTTCGGCTCGTCGGCCGGGGGCCGGCGGAGCAGCCGCCAGGCCGTGGCGGCGAGTGCCAGCGGCAGCAGCATGACGGCGGACCCGACCATCGTCCGCAGGACCGTCGTGACGCCGTGCCCGAGCGGACCGCCGGCGCGGGCCCACGCACCGACAGCGACGACGAGTGCGGCCGCGATGGCCGCCAGACCGAGGCCGTCGCGCCGATGGGCCGGGTCGAGGTCGCGAGCCCCGCCACCGAGATGGCGGGCGAGCGCCCCGGTGCCGTGGGCGAGGAGCATCCAGAGGCCGAGCAGCACCCGCCCCAGGGCGCGGACGACGCGCACGGGCAGGCCGGGACCACGCCGTTTCGGCCGCTGCGCCGGACGCCGGGCGGGACGCTTCGCGGGCGCGCGGCGAGGTGACGACCCGGCGGAGCGTGTGCTCGGCCGGGGCCGCGTCGGAGTCCGCGTGGCCACGGAGGCAGCGTAGCCCCGCTGGTCCCATCTGCCCCACATGTCACGCGGGCGCCACGCCGTCGCGTCGCGGCGGAGTCCGCCTCGGCGCAGCGTTGACGATCCGGAAATCGGGTGACACCTCGCTACGGTGATCTCATGGCGGCGGGGGTCCAGGAGACCGCGGACAGCGAGACATCAGCCGCATCGTCGGGATGGTTGGTCGACCCGACGGTGGCCTACCTCAACCACGGAGGTTTCGGCGCGCTTCCGGCGGTGGTCGCGGCAGCGGCGGCCCGGATCCGGCTCGAGATCGAGGCCGACCCGACGGACCTGTTCACCCGGCAGTGGCAGGGGCGGGTGGACGCGGTGCGTGATCGGGTGGCGCAGCTGCTCGGCGCTGTGCGGTCGGACCTTGTCTTCGTCGGCAATGCCACCACCGGCACCGCGACGGTCCTCAACTCGGTGCCACTGCGTGACGGCGACGAGATCCTCACCACGGACCATCGCTATCCGGCCGTGGCCAACCAGGCCGCCGCGCTCGCCCGCCGGGGCGTCCGCCTGGTCGAAGCGCCGGTGCCCGTCGACGTGTCCTCGGTCGATGCGATCGTCGCCGCCGTCCTGGCCGGTGTGACCGACCGGACCCGACTGCTCGTCGTCGACCACATCGCATCCCCGACCGGGCTGGTCTTCCCGGTCCGCGAGCTGGTCGCGGCCAGCCACGCGGCCGGGGTGCCGGTCCTCATCGACGCCGCGCACGCACCCGGCCAGATCGACATCGACCTCGGCGCGATCGGCGCGGACTTCTGGGTGGGCAACCTGCACAAGTGGGTGTGCTCGCCACGCGCGTGCGCGGTGCTGCACGTCGACCCGCGGTGGCAGGAGCACATCAGTCCGCTGGTGACGTCACACGGCTACGGCGGCGGATTCCAGCCGTCGTTCGACCGGGTGGCCACGCACGACCCCACCCCGTTGTTCGCGGTGCCTGCCGCGCTCGACTTCTGGCGGGAGCTGGGCTGGGACGACGTACGCCGCCGGCAACACACGCTGGCCACCGACGGCGCGCACGTCGTCGCCGACCGCCTCGGCACCCGGGTGGCGGTCGCTGACGAGTTCACCGCCGCCATGCGACTGGTGCAGCTGCCGCGACCCGTGACGTCCGAGGAAGCCGTCTCGATGGGATATCGCCTGACGACCGAGCACAAGGTGACGGCCTACATCACGCATCATCAGGGCTCGTCCTACGTGCGCATGTGCGGTCAGGTCTACAACGCGCCGGAGCACTACGAGCGGCTGGCAGCAGCGCTCGCGCTTGAGCTCGGCTGAGTCGTCGCGGGCTCGTTGGTCTCCACATCGACGGCGGCGAACCACGCGGTGGCGAGTCCCGGAGTGTTCAGGCGCAGCGACGTCCAGCCGCTCATCGCCCGTGGCAGCACGCCGTTGTTGGTCAGATAGATCCCGAGGACGCGTCCGGTGTCCGCGGTGTTGTCGAGCATCCACGGCTCGGACTTGGGAAGGCTCCGGCACCGCGCGTCATAGGCGACCGCCGCGGCACCCGCCCCTTCCACCAGGCAGCGACGACCCGCCACGAGGACATGCAGCGCGTGCGCGACCGACGAGTAGGCGGCGAGCTGCGCACGGTCGTCCGGCACGATGTAGCGCCGGACGATGGCGACCTGGCCGACGCCTTGCGCCAGGACGGCGAGCGCGACGACGGCCAGCACGGCCGGACGCAGGCGGGGACCGGCCCGACGGGCGAGACCGATCAAGCCCGCGGCGGCGGGGATCAGCAGCACGGCGTAGGCGGGCGTGAGGAACCGAGGAGCCGAATACTTGATCGTCAGCACATACTCGGCCGCCACCGCCAGGCCGACGACGATCGCAAAGCCGTAGGCGCTGCGCTGCACCCGCCGGGCCAGGAGGACACCGGCCACGACGAACACCGGCAGGGCGAACCACCACACCATCGCCCAGCCCGGCGTCGAGGGGTGGCAGCCGCCCCGGCACAGCGGCGGTCCGGCCAGGGTGTGCAGCTGCGCCGGAAGGGAGAAGTGCAGTCCTCCCCCGCCCTGCTCCTTCTGCGCCAGGTGCAGCCGGCGGATGGGGTCGCCGAAGCGGACGTAGGCTTCGATGACCCACTCGAGGGTGCCGGCCGCGAAGCCGGCGGCAACGACCCCGGCCAGCAGCAGCCGGGCCCGGATGGCTGCGGCGCGGAACGCGAGAACGGCAACGAGCAGCGCCCCCGTGACGTACAGCGCGTCCGACGGGCGGATGAGTGCCATGGCACCCATGCACACAGCGATCCATGCCAGCCGCCAGCGACGCGACGGATCGCGCAGGTAGGCGACCACGAGGGCCGTCAGCGGCACTGCGATCAGTGCGACGTAGAGGTTCGGCATGGCCTGGAAGCCG
>JAVEEH010000122.1 GCA_030840545.1 Frankiaceae bacterium
AACGTCGACGCCCTGTGTCGGCTCGTCGACGAGCAGGACGCGTGACTTCGCCGCGAGCACCCGTCCGAGCGCGACCTTCTGCTGGTTTCCGCCGGACAGCGAGGTGACCGGGTCCTCGATGCTGCCCAGCCGGATCCCGAACCGATCGACGCTGCTCAGCGCCTCTGCCCGCTCCCGGCGTGGGCTGACATAGCCGGCGGTCGACAACTGCCGGAGGACACCGGCCACCAGGTTCTCGCGGATCGGCAGGGTGGGGAACAGCGACTCGGTCCGTCGGTCGCTGGACAGGTAGGCAACGCCCGCCCGCGCGGCCACCCGCAGGCTCGTGACGGTTGCGCGCTCGGCCTGGAGCAGACCGGCGGAGACGTCCACGCCCGTCAGACCGCGCAGCAGCGGGAGCTGTCCGTTGCCGTCCGCGCCGGCGATGCCGAGGATCTCGCCCCGCCGGACCTCCAGGTCCACCGGCCCGAAGCCCGGACCGGAAAGCCCAGCGGCCGCCAGCAACGGTTCACCGAGCTCGGCGGCGGTCGCGCGGTCCGGGAACTCCACGTTGACGGACGTGCCCGCCATCAACTCGACCAGACCCTGCGCGTCGACAGCAGCCGCTTCGTACGTGCCCTGCCACACGCCGTCCCGGAGCACCGAGATGCGGTCGGCGACCCTGAAGACCTCGGAAAGCCGGTGGGTGACGAACATGACGGCGACGCCGTCCTTGGCCGCCTGCCGCATCAGCTCGAGCGCAACGTCCACACCGGCCGCGTCGAGTGCCGACGTCGCCTCATCGAGAAGCAGCACCGCCGGCCGGGCCATCAACGCCCGGACGATGTCGAGCAGCTGGCGATCTCCCGGTGACAGGGTGTCGACCAGCGCGCCCGGAGCGATCCGCCCGAGCCCGAACTCGTCGAGCCGCCCTCGAGTCCAGCTCGAGATCCGTCGGAACGACGGGCGCTGATCGGACGGTGTTCCCAGATAGAGGTTCTGAGCAACGGTGAGGTCGCCGATCAGCGAGCCGTCCTGGAACACGGTCAGCGTCCGGGCCGACTGCGACTCCCACGGTGTGTGAGCCGAGGCTTCCTTGCCGCTGAAAGTGACAACGCCGCCGTCCGGATGCACGACACCGCTGAGGATGCCGACAACCGTCGACTTGCCGGAGCCGTTCTCGCCGACAAGCGCATGGACCTCGCCACGGGCGAGCTCGAACGATGCCGGTTGCAGCGCTCGGACGTGGCCGTAGCTCTTGCAGATCCCACTGACGGCCAGCGGGGGTATCTCGTCCGTCCGCGCCACCGAGTCCGCGCCCGCAGCCCCGGAGCCATCGGATCGCGTCCTGTTCACGTTTGCCTCGACTTCCTGGTCTGCCGCCGGACCTCGACGGCAGTCGGGCCGCAGCGCTCATTCACGACTGCGGCCCGACTGGTCATCTGTTCAGCCGCCGAGCATCTTGGTGACCAGCGAGTCCGGCACGAGTGCCGAGGTGCCCGGGTAGTCAGCCGGTGCACCGGTCTTGCAGCCGTTCGGGTCTGCCTTGTTGAACGGCATCGGATAGATCACCGCTGCGTCGACGGTCTGCCCGGCGACCTTGTCCAGCATCGCCGTCACCGACACCCGCGCGGCCCAGTTGAGCGCGTTGGTGAGGTAAAGCGTGTAGGGGGTTGCCTTCAGCTGGCAGAGGGTGCCGTTGTCGGTCGTCCAGGTGATGATCGCCGGGACGGGCTTGCCGGCCTTGCCGAACGCCTTGACGATGTTCGGGACCGGGTTCGAATAGCTGTAGAGGATCGCCTTCGCCGGCTTGCCCGACGCGATCAGCGCCGCTGCCGCCTTGGCTGCCCCCGCGGGCGTCCAGCTGGTGTCGGCGTTGAAGATGGAGTGGATGCCGGCCGACGTGGCGCACTTCTGCCACGCCGAGTCCTGCGGGTTGCCCGGCGTTCCGGTGAAGTAGGACACCGGGACGTTGCCGACGGCGTCCTGAGTCGCCTTCGCCATCACCTTGCCGACCTCACAGAGATCCGGCTGGACACGCGTCGTGATCGCCGAGGTGGATGCGCCATCGCTGCCACCGACGAACGTCGACACGAAAGCCCCGGCCCGCTGGGCCGCAGTGAAAGCCGGCCAAGCCGCCGGACCGAAGTCGTTGTAGGCGACGATGACCTTGGCACCCTGCGCAGTGAGGGAACGGATCCCGGACTGGTACTGCGCGAGGTCACCGTGCGCGTTCGCGTAGATGAACTTGCCGACCTCCGGGTACTGCATGGCCTGGAGGATGACGTCCATCTTCGAGAACTTGCGCCAGGTGTTGTCACCGAAGCCGTCAGCCTCAGCCACCGTGACGTTGCCGCTGCCCAGCTGGCAGGACGTCGCCGTCCAACATGCGTAGGCCTTGTCCAGCTGCGCCTGCGTCAGCGGGATGGTCGCCTTCGTGAGCGCCTCCTTCATCAACGGAGGCAGCGAGTCGGCTGTGATGGTGGTGGTTTGCAGCGCCGCGTCCACCGTCGCCTGCAGGTCGGCTGCCGAGACCGTGCTCGAGGTCGATGGCGTGCTGCTCCCGGTGGACGAGGGTGGCGTGGTCCCCCCGCTGCTGCTGCCACCGCATGCGGTGAGCGCCAGTGCGGTGGCGGCGGATCCGACGACCATCGTCGTGAGCCGGCGATGCCGGCTGATTCGGCTTCGAGGTCTGTAGTGGGCTGGTAGAGACATGATGACCTGTCCTTCTTCCTGGACGACGTGGACGTGGACGTGGACGCAACTACGAGATGGGGACAACCCCCTGGGTGAGCTCGGCCCGGCCTGGTCCAGCGCGCCGAAAGATGCTGCCCATGCGGGACAGGTTGCGAATGCCATAAGCGAGCGACAGGGCGAGAACGAGGACGATGCCCTGGGTGAGCAGCCGCATGCCGGAGGAGTAACCCCGGACCCGAAGGTCGTAGTCGAGGATGGTGATGAACGCGGCGCCGAGCAACGTTGCCAGCGGGCTGACGCGGCCGCCGGTGAGTGCGGCACCGCCGAGGACCACCGCGACGATGCTCGTGAGCAGGTAAGGATCACCCAGCGTGAGGTCCGGCGTCCCCAGCTGGCCGGCGAGCAGCACACCGCCGACGCCGTAGGAGCACGCTGCGATGACGTAGGCGAGGATCCGGTAGCCGCTCGCTCGCAGGCCGACCAAAAGCGCCGTCCCCGGCGCAGCGCTGCTGGCGACGAGACGCCGCCCCTCGACCATGCGATGCAGGAAGAAGGTGCCCACGAACGCGAGCCCGACGGAGACGACCAGGAGATAGCTGACGCCGCCGATGTCAGCGCCCGCCGCGCGCGAGAGGTCACGCGGCACGTCGGTGTAGGCGAGCACGTTGCCGCGATAGAGGCGGGTGTAGCCGGCCACCAGCTGCCCCACGGCCAATGTGACGACCAGCGCGTTCAGGCGGAGCGCCTCGATGAAGATCCCGTTGATCAGCCCGATGACGACGCAGGCCACGAAACAGAACACCAGCGCGCCGATGAGGCGGCCGTTCTGGTTCTGCGACTGCTTCAGCACGATCGAGCCCACCAGCGTCATCACCGAGGCGACGCTCAGGTCGATCCCACCAGTGCCCATGACGAAGGCTTGCCCGACGGCCACGATCACCATCACGCCGATCAGCGGGGTCAGCACCGACATCGAGCCGCGTGAGAAGAAGTGACTGGTCACATAGAACTGGGAGATCAGCAGCAGCACGACGAACGCAGCACCGATGACGGTGAACGGCGTCAAACGGGGCCGGAAGCGGCTCCCGAACGAGGCTGTACGCGGCTGCATGGCGGCAACGTAAAGAAACCGCAAGCCTCTGGGGCGTCCCATGCTGACACACTTCGGCCGGCTTCCAGGCCGCCCCTGTCCTGAGATGGGACACCCCCCGCCGAGCGTCCCACGGATCATCGAGGCAGGCGGCTTGCCGGGCAATCAGGAAGGACGACCGAGGGATGACGGAGAAAACGACGGACACGGGCGTAGTCACGGCGCTGGACGTCGATGCGGTCGTGATCGGCACGGGATTTGCGGGCCTCTATGCGCTGCACAAGCTGCGCAACGACCTCGGGCTGTCGGTCCATGCGTTCGACAATGCCGACGGGGTGGGCGGCACCTGGTACTGGAACAGATACCCGGGGGCGCGGTCGGACACCGAAGTGACCGCCTACTGCTACTCGTTCGACCGTGAGCTGTTCGACGAGTGGAAGTGGACGGCAAAGTATCCCCGCCAGAGCGAGGTCCTCGCCTATCTCAACCACTTCGCTGACCGCTACGACCTTCGTCGGAGCATCACGTTCGGCACCACGGTCGACTCGGCGACGTTCAACGAGGCGACCAACCGGTGGGAGCTCCTGACCGACAGGGGCGAGCGCGTGACGGCGCAGTTCATCATCGAAGGCGTCGGTCTGCTGTCGTCCACGAACTTCCCGAAGTTCCCCGGGCAGGACAACTTCAAGGGCGAGATCTACCATACGGCGCGCTGGCCGCACGACGACGTGAGCTTCAACGGCAAGCGGGTCGGCGTCATCGGCACCGGCTCGAGCGGTGTCCAGTGCATTGTCGAGATCGCACCGGAAGCGGCTCACCTCACGGTCTTCCAGCGCAGCCCGCAGTACGTCGTTCCGGCACAGCACGGGCCGCGCGATCCACACACCCTCGAGCGCATCAACGAGGACTACGAGGGTTACTGGGACAGCGTGCTTCGCTCGGTCACAGCCTTCGGGTTCCACGAGAGCGACGTCTCGGCGGCGGATGTGACACCCGAAGAGCGCGAGGCCATCTTCGAGAAGGTCTGGAACGGCGGTGGCGGCTTCCAGTTCATGTTCGCGACGTTCAACGACATCGGCACCAGCCTCGACGCGAACAACGCCGCCACCGACTTCATCCGGCGCAAGATCAAGGCGGCGGTCACCGATCCGTCCGTGGCGGAGAAGCTGACCCCGACCGAGCTCTACGCGAAGCGTCCGATCTGCTGCGACGGCTACTACGAGACGTTCAACCGGGGCAATGTCAGTTTGGTCGACGTCAAGAAGCACCCACTCGTCGAGATCACCGAGAACGGGATCCGCAGCGACGACCGGGAGTACGAGCTCGACGTCATCGTCTTCGCGACCGGCTTCGACGCCGTCACGGGCAACTACCTGAAGATCGACCACCGGGGTCGCCACGGTGAGGAGCTGCGGAAGAAGTGGTCCCACCGGCCGTTGACGCACCTCGGGCTGATGACCTCCGGCTTCCCCAACCTGTTCATGATCTTCGGGCCGATGGGCCCGTTCACCAACCAGCCGCCGGCACACGAGGTCCAGGTCGACTGGGCCGCGGACGCCATCTCCTACGTCCGGGCCAAGGGGCTGGAGACGATCGAGCCGACTCAAGCGTCGGAAGACGGGTGGGTCGCCACCTGCGACGAGATCGCCTACCAGACGCTGTTCCCGAAGGTGAACTCGTGGATCAACGGCGCGAACATCCCCGGCAAGCCGATCACGGTGATGTTCTACATGGCCGGCATGGGCAACTACATGGACCAGCTGCAACACGCGGTCGACACCGACTATGAGGATTTCCGCGTCGAGGGCGCCCCGGCTCGCGTCTGAGAGCGGGCGAATCAGCCCGCTGCAGCCAGCACCACGGCATCGACGATCGCCGTGGTGCTGGCTGTGTCAGTTGCGGCGCCGAGCATCACCGGGTTCGCGTCTACGCTGACAAGCTCGCAGTCGGGGTCGAGCAGGGCGTCCCCGAGCGCTACGGCGGCTCGGGCCCAGCCGCTGACGTCGGCGGGTGGTTCCCCGCGGACGCCGGCAAGAATCGGCGCCATGGCGACAGCCGAGATCGCCTGACGAGCCTCCGCGAGGCTGAACGGCGGCAGCAGCACCTGCACGTCGGGCATCGCCTCGACGTACTTTCCACCCGCTCCGACCAGTACGACGGGACCGAACACGCCGTCGGTGTGCGCTCCCAGCAGCACCTCGTGCAGGCCCGCGACCATCGGGCAGACGAGCACACCGTCCGCGGCCAGGTTCGCCGCACGCATCCGGGCGAACAGCTCTTCGGCCGCGCGCGCAACCTCATCCGCGGTCTTCAGCCCCAGCCGGACGAGTGCGAGCTCCGACTTGTGGGTCGCCTCGGCCGTGCATCCCTTGGCCACGACAGGTCCGGCCCCCAGCTCGTGGAAGGCCTTCACCGCGGCCGCCGGGTCCGGGCACAGGACGTGCGGCACGGTCGGGAGTCCCAGCTCCGCGAGGACGTCCAGGCTGTCGCTCTCGTTGAGGGTGCGCGTGGGTGGCACCGGCCGCTGCGACCTCATCGGGAGCCGGTCTCGCGCTGCGGCGATGAGCTCGTGGTGGCGCAGATACTGGGCCATCGCGGCGAGCGCGCTCGCTTCCTCGTCGAAGACGAGCAGCCCTTGGCGCCGAAACTCCTTGGCAACGTCGGGCTGCGGCGTCGAGACGAGGAAGGGGCGCCGGCCGGCGTGCGCGTACTCGCGCGCATCGGCGGCGAAGCGCGGAACGTGCTCGAGCTGGTCGCTGCTGCCGAGC